>JAUQXC010000198.1 GCA_030834825.1 Thermoflexales bacterium | reverse complement strand
CTTGCGCTGCTGTTCAGCCGCGAGCAAGACCATCTGGGCGCGGGTGCGCAGGCGGGGATCCTTTGTGTGGCGATACAGCGCCTCCAGTTCGTTACGTTGCGCATCAGTCAAGGGTGGTACACGGATAGGTCGCATACCGCTAGTATAGACCAATCCTTCAAAATTTTCTTGGTTGCACTTAGGACATCCCGGTAGCTATGTTACAGTCTCGTAAATCGCGGCTTTTCTATCATCAGCGGTCAGGTTCGTGAGGTCGCACTAACTCCATCCAGTTGTTGAGCTTAGGTGGCCCGCATCGAATTCAGCATCGAACCTGCTTCGGCGCAGAACGAGGTCTGTTTGATTTGTACATCATTCCCGTGATGAAGTATCTGCGCCAGTTACATTTGGCCCAAAACACAACAGTCGAGTTCTATTTCCGGCTGCCGATCGAGGTGCCGGAGGGAAAGTACGATCTGCATTTTCACGTGATTGAGCGGGCCGCGCAAAAACCGATCGGGACGCGCACGCGCCTCACTGCGATCAACATCGCCTCGCGTCCCCGCCGCTTTACCCGGCCCGACGTGCGGCTTCCGCTCGACGTGCAGTTGGGCGATCTGGCCAAACTCGTCGGGGCGGACGTGAACTGCTCGGGCACACAGATGACGCTGACGCTGTTCTGGCAGGCGCAGGCTGTGACGACGACAAACTACACCGCTTTCGTGCAGTTGATCACTGCCGACGGATCGATTGCCCAACAAATCGATAAGTGGCAGATCGCGTTTGATGTGCCGACCAGCACCTGGATACCTGGGCAAGTGATCGCGGATCAATATGTGTTTGAGGTATCATCTAGTGCGGAATCGCCTAGTGCGGAATTGCCCAGTACGGACCCGGCAGAGGCTCCATACTTTGGCGTGGGGTTGTAGAATGCGGCTGACGGCGAGCGGTTGCCGCAAGATCGAGTGATTTTCAGTAGCAAGTGACCAACTTGTCTTACAAAATTATGCGCTCATTTATGCAACGCCATTCAGTGCTGTTCGCGGCACTAGCCATCTTTAGCATCGCACTTCTTGCGCGCAGCGGCGCGCTGAAGCAATACGTCGTGCCCGATGAACCCTCGTGGGTGTGGCGTTCACTCAACTTTAGTCAAGCCCTGGCTGAAGGTGACTGGGCCGGCACCGCGCAGATGGGACATCCCGGCGTCACGACGATGTGGCTGGGTTCGCTGGGCATCCTGGCCAAGCGCGCCGCCGATCCCATCGCCACGACTGATGCACTTCAATGGTTGAGCCAGGTTTCCAACCTGGCACCGGAGAACGCCGAAGCGCTTAAACGCCTGGGAATATTCCTCACTTATGCGCGCTTGCCGGTGATCCTGGTCAATGCGTTGGGTGTCGTGCTGATCTATCTCTTGATGCGCCGGTTGTGGGGGCAACGGGTAGGCGTGATGGCAGGCCTGCTGTTTGCGCTCGATCCATTTGCGGCAGGACTGAGCGGTTTGCTGCACGTGGATGGCTTGCTGGCCACGTTTAGTGTTTTGTCGGTCCTGGCCATGTTGAACGGCCTCAACCGACCCTCACCCCTGACCACTCTCCCTTCTGAGGGGAGGGGCAAGGCGGTAGGGTGGTTCGCCCTTGCCGGAGCATTTGCCGGCCTCGCTTTTCTCAGCAAATCGCCGGGAATTTTTTTGACGGGCTTTGCCGTCGTCATTTTGTTTTTGGCCGTCGTCAGTAGGCGTTTGTCATTCATACGAGCGCTGATCTGTCTATTGTTATTTGTCATGGTTCATTTGTCATGGTTCATGGTGCTCTATCCAGCCATGTGGGTACAACCGATCGAAACAGTGAGTGGTATTTTCGGGTTGGCTAAATCTCTCAGCCAGCATGCAGTCCGTCCCACGTTCTTTGACGGGCAGTACACGTTGAACCATGGCCCCAGTTTTTATCCATTAGCGCTGGCGTTCCGCCTGACGCCGGTGCTGGTGCTGGGTCTACTCGCAGCCTTGATCTTCATTGTCGTCGCGGTGTGGAAACGCTCGGATGCGCGCTTGTTCGGCGTGATCGTTTTGTTGCTTGGCGCGGCCTTGTTCATCGCCTTCATCACACCGGCCGCCAAGAAGTACGATCGCTACATGTTGCCCGCCGAGGCCTGGTTGATTCTGGTAGCCGCCTGGGGGTTCGGCCAGATCCGATCGGGCGTGGTGCGTTCCCTGGCGTTGATGGGCGCCGCCGCGCTGGTGTTGATCAACTGGCCATATTTGTTGATGCACTACAACTGGCTGCTGGGCGGCGCACCTCAAGCGCAGCAGCGTTTTGCGGTAGGTTGGGGTGAAGGCTTGGGTGCGGCCGCCAACTGGATCAATCAGCAGCCTGATGGGTTGCGATCCACGACCGCGACTTCGGCCATTCCCTCGTTCGCGCCGCTCTTCAGCGGCCGGGCGCGCGCTGCCAATGAACGTGAT
Source organism: Thermoflexales bacterium (assembly GCA_030834825.1). Taxonomy (GTDB): domain Bacteria; phylum Chloroflexota; class Anaerolineae; order Fen-1058; family Fen-1058; genus Fen-1058. The sequence continues at coordinate 5,443 of JAUQXC010000198.1, read as the reverse complement.
CTGGAATTATCTGACTACTACGTCATCACCCTCAGCGAGCGGCAGTTGAGTCCGGAGTTCTACGCCGATCTGCTGGCGCGCGGCGACGTCGTACAGACGCTGCGCACGGGCACGGTCGAGGGCGCGTGGGTGTTTCGCAACACGCAGACCTCGCAGCAGGCCGCTGCGCTGCAAGCTGCCGATCCACAGACCGATGTTATCGTCACACTGATCGATCTGCCGGTGGCGCGTGCCTATCAGGGTGCCGCGCCGTTGGTGACCTTGCCGCGGGATGTGACTTCAGATGAACTGGAACAGATTCTTAACGATCTCAGCACGCAGTATCAACGCCTCTGGGTCGCGCGGTCGGCAGCGGTGTCGCCAGTCGTGCAGCAACAAATTCAAAACTGGCTTGCGCAGACGGCCACGCTAACGTACCAGCAAGACTTTGGCGGCACGCAGATCGTTACCTATGATCTCCAGCCGGGAAAGATCGGCCGCCTCGATCCGTTCCGCGTGCAGTTCAATGGCAATTTTGCCCTGGTAGGTGTTGTGCCGCTGTTGCAGGAGCGCAAAGGCACCCTGGAAGCGCGCTGGCAGCCGCTGGCTCCGTTGAATGTTCCCTATACGGCTACCCTGCAATTGATCGATCCGTCAGGCGCGATCTGGAGTACCACGGGTGGACTTATTCAAAATGCCGATCAGGTGGCGGCCACTCACTGGCCGATCGGCCGCGCGGTCGATCAGGTGTTCCGGGTTGCCTTACCTGACGAAGCGCCGCCCGGACGATATGAGGTGCGGGTCAGCATCGATCAGGCAAATGGCACACGCGCCGGACTGTTCAGCGCCACCGGGAATTTCTCCGGCACCGCGCCGGTGTTGGCCTCGCTGGAGGTGCTGCCGCCGGCCGAGGCGTTGAACCACCTGAGGCGCGATCCGGTCTATCCCTTCATGTATCGCTGGGATGATGCGGTCGAGGTCGTGGGCTTTGACAGCGGTCCCGGCGTGGTCATCAACGGCGACTTGTGGGTAGTGGACGTGGTGTGGCGGGGCATGAGCGATCACCTGCGCGAACTGCAAGTGATCTGGGAAGTGCGCGATCGCGTCGGGCGCAAGATCTTCAGCACGCGGCTGCCCTTAAGCGCTTACCCGACTTCGTTGTGGCGCGAAGGTGAGATCATTGGCGCGCGTTACGTGCTGCGTTATCCCGCCGATATGAAACCGGCGGACTATCACGTCTCACTCGGCGTAACCGACCCCGATGGCCAATTGCTGGAGGGCGATATGTTCACGCCCTTTGACGTGCGCCTGCTGCACCGCGAGCGATCATTCGAGCCGCCCGCTCCGCAGCACGCGGTGAATGTAGGGTTCGACGATCCGGCAGTCAGACTCATCGGCGCCGATTTTCCCACGCAGACTTTAAAAGCGGGGGATGTGCTGCCGCTGAAGTTATACTGGCAGGCGGGTACGACCACCGATAACCTTTACACGGTCTTCGCTCATCTGGAAACGTTGAACGGCCAGGTCATTGCACAGATTGATTCGCAGCCGCAAGGCGGCGGCATGCCCACGGCGTCGTGGGCCACCGGGCAAGTCATTGACGATCCTTATACGCTCCGCATTCCAGCCGAACTGCCGGCGGGCGCATATCGCATTGTCGTGGGCATGTACAATCCGCTCGACGGGACGCACCTCCGCGACACGCGCACGGGTGAAGGCGCAGTGGTGCTGGGACCGGCGATCGTGGTGCAGTGACGGTCAACTGACTACTGACGGCTGCAATGATACGTTCTTCCCTCCGCTCATTTTTTAGGGCTCATGCTTCAGCGATCATTGCTAACGGCTCATTGATCATTGTCGGTTTGATCCTCGCCGCGCCGCTGCTGCAGAATGCCTGGCTGTGCAGCGATGATGGCGCGCTGCACGTCTATCGGACGATGGCGCTCGATCGGGCGTTGAGCGACGGGCTGCTCTATCCGCGCTGGTTCCCCGATCTGGCTTACGGCTACGGGTTCCCCTTCTTCAACTATCGCGAACCCCTGGGCTATTATTTGGTCGAGTTGGTTCACCTGCTGGGCGCGAGTTTTCCCTTGGCGTTGAATCTGGTGCTGGCAGGCAGCCTCATCGCCAGCGGCTTGACGCTGAATTTGTGGGTGAGCGACATCTTCGATCGACCGGCCGGGTTCGTCGCGGCGATCGTGTATCTGGCGGCGCCCTACACCGTCATCGATGTGCTGACGCGCAGCAATCTACCAGAATCCATCGCCCTCGCGTTAATGCCGTTGAGCTTGTGGACCTTCCGGCGGTTGCTGCTGCGCGGCGGCCGGAAATATTTTGCAGGCGCTGTCTTGTCGCTGGCGGCCTTGCTGTTAACACACAACATCTCCAGTCTGATCTTTGTGCCGGTGTTGGTGGTTTACGTCTTCGTACTGCGTACTGCGTACTGCGTAAAAAACGCACCCATTACGCATTACGCATTACGCGTTACGTTGTTGGCATTTGTTCTGGCACTGGCGCTCACGGCCTTCTTCTGGCTGCCCGCGTTAACCGAAGGCCAATCCGCACAGCTGTATCTGACGCATTCGGCGCGCGGCAATGATTATCACTTCAACTTTGCCACGCTGGCCGAAGTGTTTGGTTCGCCCGGTTCGTCCGATCCGTCGCTGTTGAATCCGCCGCTGCGCATTGTGTTGGGCTGGGCGCAGATCACATTGGCCATGCTGGGCGTGTTGCTCATCAAACGGCTGTCCACACGCGAACAGCGCGCGCACGTGATTATTGCCGTCAGTGCCGCCGTGATCTTCATTGTCATGGCGCTGCCTGTTTCGCTGCCGTTATGGGAGACGTTGCCGCTCATTCGCTTTGTGCAGTTTCCGTGGCGTTTTGTGGGGCGTGCTATTTTGCCGGTGGCGTTGCTGGCGGGGGCGGGAACGTATTGCGTGGGGCGTGGTCCGTATCAACGCATGCGTCAGCCGCGCGCGTTACTCGTTACGCGTTACGCGTTACTTACACTCTTCACTCTGCCCGTTCTGCTCTCGGTCACGCCCCTGCTCTATCCGCGGGTCTGTCCCGGACCGATGGGCTTAACTATCACCGACGTGTTCGCCTATGAACGCGCTACCGGGCATACCGGCGTCGATCCATTAGGCGCATACCTGCCGGTGACGGTGGTGGAACGCCCCAGTAGTTCAACTTTGGAAGCACAGTACGCGGCGAATGAACCGATCAGGCGGTTTGATCGATCAACGTTGCCGGAAGGGGCGCAGTTGATCGCCGAAGACTATCGGCCCAATCATGCCGAAGTTGTGCTCGCTACACCGACGGCGTTTCTAGCGACATACCTCACGTTCCACTTTCCGGGCTGGCGGGTGGCAATCGATGGTCAACCCATCCCGATCGTTCCGTCGCACCCACACGGCCTGATCACGTTCGAAATCCCGGCGGGACGACATGCGATCAGTGTAGCGTTTGAGGATACGCCTGCGCGCAGGCTGGCTAACGGGATCTCGCTGGCGGCATTGCTCGCGTTGGGCCTGGTGTGGGTCTTCTGGAACAAGCTGCCGACGACTCAAAGTCACGCCTCGCAGGTTGAGGCCGCTCGTCAGCCTGTGTCGATGAAAGCAGAAGCATCCGCACCCGAAACGAAACAGAGCAACGGGGTGGAGGCTCGGCAGGCGCGAGTTCAGTTCGGTAACGGGTGGTTCTATCTTGCTGTACCAGCCCTGTTCCTGCTGCTCAAGATCCTCCTGATCGATCCGCAGTTTACACCACTGCGCCAAACGCAGTTGCAGCAAGGCGCATTGCAGAACGTTCAGACTTCGCTGCAACTTGATTACGGGGATCAGCTGCGCTTGTTGGGCTACTGTCTGGCACCAGGGAGTGCACCTTCCGGTGAAACGGTGCGGGTGGATTTATATTGGCGCGCTTTGCGACCCCTTGAGAAGAACTATCAAACGACGGTCGGACTGGTCGATGCCAACGGCGAAGTCTGGAATCCCAAGACGCTCGATCGACCGCGCGACTATCAGGACTATCCGGCGACGAATACCTGGCCGGTCGATGTTTACGCGGTGGATAGTTTCGAGTTGCCGATCAATCCCGGCACGCCGCCCGGCACGTATGCGATCTTCGCCGAAGTGTTCGAACGCGGCTCGCTGCTGCCGCTGCCTGCCCAGGCTTCTGCTGTACGACCAAGCTCCCGTCCGTGGGCGGCACAGATCGGATCGCTGGCCATAACGCCGGCGACGCGCAGCTTTGCTGCACAAGAACTGGGCGTCTATAACCTGCAAGCTGATCAATTGGCGGCGCCGGAGATCAAACTGATCGGTGCGAATCGCGATCGGGACGAGGTGCTGGCCGGCGAGACGGTGCTGCTGACGTTGTTCTGGCAGGCCGGGCAGAAGCCCGCGCAGGATTACGCAGCCACGATCGAGCTTATCGGTGCGCAAGATCAAGCAGTGTTGAGGCGAGAATTTCCTCTGGGCGCTGGTCGCTATCCAACAACACAATGGAACACGAACGAACAGATCGTCGATCTCGATCGCGTGCGTGTGCCGGTCGATCTGGCCCGTGGTGTGTATTACTGGCGTGTTTCGATCGGGCGCGGTGAACCGATCGAGTTGGGCGACCTGCGCGTGACGGCACCCGATCGAGTGTTTGGAGTCCCTTCGATTGCAGAGGCGATCAATCAGACATGGGGCGGGCAGGTGACCCTGTTGGGATTTGAAAATTCGGAGTGCGGAACGCGGAAAGCAGAATGTGGTGTGAAGTTGTGGTGGCGGGCCGAGCAGGATATGCCGGAAGCGTACAAGGTCTTCGTGCACCTGCTCGATGCGAATGGTGTGCCGCGCGCACAGGTCGATGTGCTTCCACAGAACGGTGCGCGCCCCACGTGGAGTTGGCTGCCCGGCGAGATCATCGCCGATGAGATTGTAATGAAGGTTCCCGCGGATTTGCCGGCAGGGCCATATCGCTTGACGACCGGGTTGTATAACGAGTTGGATGGCATGCGGTTGACACTGCCGGATGGAAAAGATTATCTTGAATTGGCGACGATCGAGATCGAACCGTGAAGTATAGGTAAGGAGAACGCAATGAACATCGACCAGGCTGAAATTGTCCGTTTGACTGAGGAGTATGGCGGGGCGTGGGGCATCAATCACACGCGGCGCTTGCTGCAACTCAGCGATGTGATTGGCCAGGGGCTTACCCACAATTCAGACGCGCTCTGGCTGGCCGCGCACCTTCACGATTGGGGCGGCTATGTGCCCTGGGCGCAAAAGGGTGTTGATCACGCCCTGCGTTCCCGACAAGTGGCCGAACCTTTTCTAACCGAGCGAAATTGTCCCGATGAGCTAAAGTCCCTGGTGTTGGAGTGCATCGAGCTGCACCATGCTGGTGGCTCCGACCGCAGCCTTGAATCCATTCTGCTGCGTGATGCTGACGCGTTGGACTTCCTGGGCGT
>JAUQXC010000019.1 GCA_030834825.1 Thermoflexales bacterium | reverse complement strand
GATGACCAAGACCCGCTGGCGGTGCTCGTTGGGACATGAGTGGTTGATGTACTATAACGACATTCTGCAAGGGCACGGCTGCCCGATCTGCAACGGCGGGCAGAAAACCCCTGCTCACTATCACCAATTGGCGATCGAATGTGGTCTGCGTTGGTTGGGGCCGGAAGTGCCTAACGTGTGGACGGAAACCCGTTGGCGGTGTGCACGCGGCCATAGGTGGGCGACCACCTACAGCACCATCCAGCAAGGGCGTGGGTGCCTAGTTTGTCGCAAGAGATAGGCTATTAAGTGGTAATGGCCGATCTAGTACGTGTTGGGCGCTACCTTCTTGTTGGAAGAATGATGGAGCAGAAGTATGAACCACATCGTACAGTACAAAGCTGGGAATGCTCTTGCGTATTCAGAATCCGGGGATCGAGATGGATACCCAATACTGATCCAACATGGACTCATAGCCAGTATTAGCGACTATCATTTATTTGACAGCCTGATTGCAGCAGGAAGACGGTTGATTTCTATTGCCCGTCCTGGCTATGGTCAATCCTCCCCCTATCTCATGGAAAACATGGCGGAATGGGGTAGATTAGTTTCAGTCCTAGCCGATGAACTCGCACTTGCACAATTTGATGTATTGGGCATGTCATCGGGAGCACCTTACAGTTATGCCATTGGAGCCATGCTGCCAAGCAAAGCCAGAAACATATATATCTTCAGTGGGACGCCAGCCTTATACGATGCTCAAGTGTTGAAGTTTTGGCCCTATCCAGTAAACAGAAATGCAAGCATCGCTGAGATGCAACAAGTGGCAAAAGATGTGTTTTTTTCGAATGTCACAGAAGAAGACCGATTAAGAGCAGATATTCAGGATTCGATGGCCAACGATTGCTTTGGCATTGCACAGGATTTATGCCTCCGATGCAGAGATTGGGGATTCACTCTTCCAGGACTAATGGCAAGGGTGTACATGGAACATAGCAAGGCGGATTGTGACGTACCATTTATCACAGCAGAAATGACGGCAAAGTTGGTGCCGAATTGTCAGTTCACAGCACGAGAAGGCGAACATTTTTCTGCCGAGTCACTAGACACATTTATCAGGAATATAATCTTGACGTAGAAAGCGCCCAACACAGCGGGCACTTGACTGGCGGGTATGCGCCGCGTTTTCAAGCACTCTCTTGGCTCAAGCCAATTCCGTTAAGTGGGGAAAATCCAATCCATGCCTAACAACTCAATGAAGCCGACACCTACCGTGCCGCAACGCCCGACCCTTCACAGAGCCGGGCGTTTTGCTTGATTTGACGACTAAGTGTACACTCCCCGCGAGGTTCAGAATCATGTCCGAAGTTACCCTTACCCCTACTACATCAGCACCACGCAAGCCAAGAGCGCGGCGCAAGTTGGCGTTGGCGCTTGTGGTTATCTTCGCGGCTGTTTTCCTTCACTGGTTACTGTTTCAATGGCAAGAGGTTGTGCCGGGCGTAATTGCTCGCCCAGTGGGACCATGCGACGTGGAGTGGTTTGAAAAGTGGGGTGGCGCAATCGTGATCGCGTGCCCCCGCACCGATCTGATCAAGGTGTGGCCTCTGCCTATGCAGCAGCCGTGGTATGAAGACCCGTTCTATCCGCCGAGCACGGTGTAAGCCAGTTGAATAAGACGCGCACGACAAGGCGCTCGTCCCGGTCGGGGCCAGGCGCCTTTGTTTCGCTGGAATGTCCCGCAACGCATCGAACACGACCAGCGTGGCCGTCTGCGGAGGTCTGCCAATTTTCGCGGCGAAAAGTGGGGCGCTGCACTTGTGCTCGACTGGCACATCTGGCGCTGACGCTTCTTCCTTCGCGGCCCTTTTGGGAATCTGGCTGAGCCTGTTGAGCGTCATCGCTGGCCTGATCATCGCCTTACGGTCGCAGCATCGCCGCCGCCTGGAGAAGTTTGCCCGTGTCCGCGAAGCGGCGGGCCGCTGGGCGTTTTCGCCGCGAAAAACCACGCAGACCACAACGCAGGAGCCCGTAAAAGAGACGCAAATTGCCGCAACACAGCCCGTAGAAGTAGCGCAACCAGCGCAGATTGCGCGCAGGCCCATTTCCCGGACGGAGTTCTTGCGGTTGGCTGGCGCGCAGACCTACGCCGAAGTAGCCGAGATCGCGCAGGCGCACGACCTGAACGGGAACTACGGCGATTGGCTCGCTTCCCGGCGCAGTGTGGCCGAGTTGGCCAAGATGGTTGATCTGTCCCCGCGCACGGCTCAGTACTGGGTGAATCCTCCAGCTAAGAAGGAATCATGACCAAGACTTGCATTCTCTACTGTCGTGTATCCACTGACGAGCAGGCCGATAGCGGGTACTCTCTTCCTTCTCAAATGGAAGTGTGCCGCAAGTACGCCGAGGGGCTTGGGTACACTGTTGTAGGCAATCGCTGGTACGACCTGGATGCCAAGAAGCAAGTAGGCGCTCCTAATGAGCACACCTTTCCGGTCCCGGTGTATGCTGATGACTTCACTGGCACAGTCCCAATTGAACAGAGGCCAGAGGGGAAGTATGCGTTTGACACTCTTCGTGGCAACCGTGCCGATTGCATGTTTGCGTATCGCATGGATCGTTTGGTGCGTCCGCCCGAGGATGGTGATGAATGGGACATCGCCATCCTCATTCGCTCACTCGGCAAGCTGGGCAAAGAGATTTGGACGGTGCAGCGTGGGCGCATTGGCACAGACTTTGCCAGTTTGCTGATTGCCGTGCTCGATGCACGTGGATCCGGTGAGGAACGCCGCAAGATTCTTGAAAATACCAAGCGCGGCAAGGACACCAAGGCCCGGGAGGGCAAGGTAGTTGGTGGTGGGAATGCGCCTTATGGGTATCGTTACGCCAATACGCGCCAGGACAGAGCGGTGGACGCCTTAGTTGTGTATGAGCCAGAGGCTAAGGTTGTTCGCTTGATCTTCGAGTGGTACACAAATGGTGATGGTGGGCTTCCACTGGGCACCGTGGCTATAGCCGACAAGTTGACAGAGATGGGAGTGCCGACCCCATGTAAGCGCAGGAAAAAGTACAAGTATAGTTCACTAGGCCTTTGGGGTGCATCGCAGGTGTCCAAGATGCTGACTAGTGAGACGTACATTGGCATGTGGCATTACGGCAAGTCCATTGGCAAGAATGGCAATGGCGGCAAGCGTGGCAAGGGCGAGTGTATTACGGTCCCGGTGCCGGCCATCATTTCTGACACTACGTTTGAGAAGGCGCAGAAACAGAAAGTGTATAACGCGCGCATGTCGGATCGCAATACGCGTCGTCTCTACCTTCTTCGCGGCATGATTAAGTGTGGCTGTGGTTCTAGTTTTTCTGGAATCGATCGCAAAGATCGCGGCTATTACGTGTATCGCTGTAACAGTATTACCCGCCCCAAGGCCTTTGCTGAGAAGTGCAGTGAGAGCCGGGTGCGCGGTCCGGTGATTGAGGACATGGCGTGGCAGTATGTTTATGGCATACTCACCGAACCAGAATTACCGCGCGATCGTCTGAAAGAAGCTCAGCGTGTGATGATGCAATCCCTGACTTCCAAGGCGTCGAATATAGAAATCATCGACGGCTTGATTGCTGAGGTTGAACAAGAGGCAGAAGAGTTAGCGAGTGGTCTTGTGCACGCCAAAGGGATTGTTTTGGCCAAGCTGCAAGAGCAGGTGGAGAGGGTGTCGCAGCGTCACAGTGAACTCACGAGCAAGCGTAAGGTCTTGGCTGGCGAGATTAATGCTGCGATGGTTGGCATTACGGATGACAATATCACTGACATTGTGAGGTTTGCGCGCTTGGTAAATAAGGGCTTGTGCAATCCGACTGACATAGAAAAGCGGAGATGGTTTGAGTACCTGGGCATAGAGATTGAGATCAGAGATAAACACGCGACTATCAAGTGCTACTTACCTATTTCCCCCGGTGAATTTGATTTGACGACTTCGTGACGCTCTACAACATCGCCGAGATTCAATTCATGTGCAACCGGCTGGCGGAGTCGGAGGAGACGTATCACCAGCTCTTTCAACTGGCGCAGAACCTGGGCCATAAGCCCATGCTGAGCACGGCCTATTGCGGCTTGGCCGACATCGCCCTGGCCCGCGGCGATCTGCACACAGCGCTGCAGCATGCGCTGCAGGCACAACAGATTGCCGAAGAAACAGGCAACCGCATCGAGCAGTCAGGCGTGGCTTATCGCTTGCTGGGTGATGTGTGGCTGAGGCTGGAAGAGGCCGAGCGCGCCGCAGAATTCTATGAACAGAGTTTGCCGTTATTGGAACAGCATCGCCTGGATGAGGATATAGCGAAAGCGCGTGCTGGACTTAAGGTTGCCAAACGCAAGCGCGGCTGAATGTGTCACGAAGATATTCACGTTGTTGCCGCTCTCACGCCCCGCACGATCGCCTCCGCAAACACTTCAGCCGCAAACGCGCCGATCAGGTTCACGTCGGCCTGCAGCTCGCCGGTGGATAACGCAAAGATCGTATCGCCATCATACATCGTGTGCGCGGGACGCACGGTGCGGGCCAGTCCAGCCTGCGCCATCTGCGCCATTTTGTTGGCCCCTTCTTTGTTCAACTTCGCGTTCGTCGCCACGACACCGATAATGGTGTTACTGGCGAAGGCGGAGGTCAGCGCCTGAAAATTTCGCATGACCTGCAACGTGTCGGCGAGACCGTCTTCCGATCGTGCTCCCGCGATGATCGTCCCGGTCTGCGGATCGATCACATCACCCAGAGCATTCACCACGGCGATCGCGCCGACAAACAGTCCCTCAATAATCTCGACACACGCGCTCCCCACGCCGGAATTCATAGCGGATTGCATTCCCAGAATTTTGCCCACCGTCGCACCGGTACCCGCGCCCACGTTACCTTCCGCTACGGGATCGGAGGTGGCGTTCAGGCACGCCTGATAGGCCATGTCCGCATCAGGCCGTACATCCGCCCGCCCGATCGCCAAATCGAAAATCACCGCGGCCGGCACGATTGGCACACGTGCCACGCCCACATCGAAGCCGCTGCCGCGCTCTTCGAGATAGCGCATCACCCCGCCGGTCGCATCCAACCCAAACGCCGATCCGCCCGTCAGCAGCACGCCGTGCACCTGTTCCACACGATGCAGCGGGCGCAGCAGATCGGTCTCACGGGTGCCGGGTGCGCCGCCGCGTTGATCGACGCCGCCTACGGCGCCACCTTCGCATAAGATCACCGTACAGCCGGTGCGGGCTTCATCGTTCTGCGCATGTCCAACTCGAATGCCGGGAACGGCGGTGATGGTGTTGTTCATTTCTGTTTCTCCGTAGAGGTAAAGCTTGCCTTACCCACAGGCATAGCGGCGAGGCTTGCCCTCGCCGCTACCCAATCATCCGATCAATTACATTCAACGTCACGCGCCCCGCTTGATCGAAACCGCGAACGTGCAGTTGATCGATCGAATCATTGGGCGTATGCACCGATCGGCTGGCGCGGCCCACCACAATTAACGAGATGGCGTCGAAGCCGCGCTGCGCGAACGGAATGTGATCGAACAGTGCGCCGACGAAACCGAAACGCTTAAGCGGCAAATTCAAGTCGACGCAGGCACTTCGCACGTGTGCCAGTAGGTTTATCCTATCACTGTTCTGCGGCTGATGCGAATGGCCCACGTAATACAGATCGCCGTCGACGCCCACGCCGTCGAAGTTGAGCACATACAGGCCGCCCGATCGATCTTGTTCGCGCAACGACTGCGCGTAAGCCGTCACGTAAGCAACTGAGCCCATCAACGTCAGTTCTTCGGCGCTGGGGATCAAAAGTGTAAGGCCCAACTTAGCCTGCCAGTCCGTCCGCTGCGCCAGCACCTCGGCCAGATGCAGCACCAGTCCAACACTGGAGGCATTGTCGATCGCGCCGGGAGAATTGTTGCCTGCATCCAAGAACAACAGCGGAAGAGCAGCCGCGAGCGCCAGCAAACCGATCGGGAGGTAGAGTGCCGTAGAGACATTGAACAGTGTTAGGGCGACCAGGATCAACCCGGCGATAATGGCCAGCATGAAAAGGGCAACCCGCAGCACCAGTGGTATGCGCTGGCTCTTGGAATCGTAATGCGCGACCAGGTAGAGGTGAGGGAAGTTAGAAACCGGATTTCTTCCTGTTGCTGGCGTAGCGACCTGAGTCGTAGAAACCCGGTTCCTGGTAGCGATCAAATTCGCCGTCGTGTAACGCTGCCCTAACTTCAATCCGCGCCCGTTCTGCTCTAACGCCGCCGACTGGACTCGTCGATTTAACGGCAGGAACAGGGCGACGAGCAGCAGCAACCCCACGGCCAATATGCGTTCGTGCCAGATGAGCAGCGCCGAGATCAGCAACACACCGGCGAGTATGAACAACTTTAAAAACACTTCAGAGGCCGTAGAGAAAGTGAAGGGCTGCCGCTCGACCTGATAACCCCAGCCGCGCAGCTGCTCCTCTATCTCGGCAGCGACTGCTTCATCTGCGCCCGAGCCCACGCGGCGTGGTCGAGCGAGTGCAGCTGCATAGTTTAAGGCAACGAGTGGATCGAAATTCATATCCCCATTAAATCACACAGAGCGCAGTGTTCTACCATCCTCTGCGCTCTACGCTCTGTGCGTCCTTCGTGGTAAATCTCTGCCCTACTGCAATTGAAGTTCCGCATCCGCCGTCATGCCCGACTTCAATCGTCCATCGGCATTGAGCAGCCGCACCTTCACCGCAAAGACGATGTTGGCGCGATCTTCTTTGTTCTGCGTATCGCGCGAAGAGAACTGCGCCTGCAGCGCGATGTTCACCACTTCCGCCTTGAAGGTTTCATTCGGATAAGTGTCCACATATACCTTGACGGGCATGCCGATCTGCACACGCGGCAGCTGCGCTTGTGGCACGTAGATGATCATGTCGAGTGTATCAACGTTGACGAGCGCCAGCAGCGTTGACCCGGGTTGTACGGTCTCACCCACATGCCCAGATCGTTGCGCGACCATGCCGGTGAGCGGAGCGGCGATCTGTGCGCGTGACTGAGCGGCCCGTGCCAGATTCAACGCCGCTCGCGCTTGCTGCACCTTTGCTTCTGCCAAAGCGACCTCTTCCGGCGTCGGCCCCGCTTTCAACTCGATGACGTTGGCGGCGGCGACCGCTTCACTGGCGACGGTCAGGCTGTAGGCATGCCGGGCCTGATTGACCTGTGCTTGCAGCAGCACGGGCTGCGATCGCATGGCTTGCAGTGCGTTCAGCTGCGCCTGCGCTCCACTCAACTGGGCCTGCGCCGCTTCCAGGTTCTTCTGGGCGATGCCGATCTGCCTGTCGAGTGTTTCGTGCTTGCCCTTGTCGTTCTCGTAGAAGTCGCGCCAGTAACGTGCCTCAGCCAACCGGGTCTCGGCCACCGCCACATTTTGTTCGGCTAAGGGCACGCCCGATCGCGCAGCATCGACCTGTGCGGTAATCTGCTGCGGATTCTTACGGATCATCAGGGTATTGCTCAACGTCAGAGCAGCCCCGACCCGTTCGGCTTGAGCTTGCTGCCACGCAGCTTCAGCGGCGGCGATCGCTTCACGGCGCGTCCCGGCTTTCACCTGCGCCAGGTTGGCCTCGGCTGCGCTTAAGGCCGCCTGGGCCTGCTTGACCTGGGCGTGCAGCGCCGCATCATCCAGTGTCACCAGAGGTTGACCCAGCGTTACGGGATCGCCTTCCTCTACGGTGATGTCCAGAATGCGCCCACCGACTTCTGCTACAACATTGACCTTCATCCCCTCCAACACACCGCTGAAACGATGGTGGTGGGTTGAATCATTATTTGCCTGACAGGCCGCGACGAATAGTAGACTAACGAGTAATAAGTACTGCGTAATGCGTGTTGCGTAATGGCTTGTGCGTTTTACGCAGTACGCAGTACGGATCATCGAAGTTGATCTAGCCATATCTTGCCTCTTGCATCCTGCCTCTCGCTACTCCACATCCGCTTCCGCCTGCAAACCCGGCTTCAAGAGATGTTCTGGATTAGCGATCTTGATCTTCACGGCATACACCAGTTTCATGCGCTCATTCGGCGTGCGGACGCTGCGCGGTGTAAACTCGGCGCTGTCGCTGATCGTCACAATCGAGCCGGGGAACAACCGATCGGGAAACGCATCGACCCTGATGTTGATCGCCTGACCAATCGAGAATTGGCCGATGAAACCGCCGGGGACGTAGATCGTCAAGTGCACCTGATCGAGATCGGCCAGTTTCAACGCCGTCAGGCCCGGCGCGGCGAGCTCACCGGTGTGCACACTCGTCGCCGCGATGAGCCCGTAGGCGGGCGCCGTGACGATCGTTTTGGCCAGCTGCGTCTGCGCCGCTTCCAATGCCGCTTGTGCCACATCCACTTGCGCCTGCGCTGCCGCAATTTGTTCCGGCGTAGCGCCCGCCTGCAAGCCGTTCAAGCCGGCTGCGGCTTGCGCCACCGCCGCATCAGCCGCTTGCCACTGCGCCTGCGCTGCATCAACGTGCACCTGCGCTTCCTGGGGATTCGAGCGTTGGGCTTGTAGATTTTTCAGCGCCGTCTGGGCCGCCGTGGTGTTGACCTGCGCCACATTCACCGCCGCCAGCGCCTGCTCCCATTGATAGGGGATCGCATAATACTGGGTGGGCAAAGCCGGTCGATAGGCCGGTGGCACATCAGCTAGCTTGTCAGATGTTTCGCCATAGTCTTTCCAGGCTTCCTCGGCGATGTCGCGCTGCAGCAAGGCCACATCCAGTTGTTTCTGCGCCGTCGCCACTTCCGCCTTCGCCGCCGCGATTTGCACGTCGAGCGCTTGCGGATTATCGCGAATGGCTTGCGCGTCAAGCCAGGCTTGATAGGCTGCCTCCCGGCCGACCTGCGCCCACTTCAACTGTGCCTCCGCTTTGGCGATGGTTTCCTGACGGGCACCCGCCTTGGCCTGGGCCAGCCGCGCCTGCGCTTCAGCCAGCTGGCCTTGCGCCAAATCGACCTGTGAGGACAAAAGGTCATCTTCGATTCTCAATAAAACAGCGCCAGGCCTCACCTCGTCGCTTTCAGACACGGGACGCGCCGTGACACGGCCGGCGATCTCCGGCGCGAGCGAGACGATGTCGGCCTCGATGAACCCGGAAGCACTCCACTCGCCCACGTCGCCGTTTTGACTTGAGCGCGCGATAGCCACTGCCACGATGACGCCGATGACGAAGAAGATCGCCACAATCCAGATTTTCGATTTCATCCATTCACCTGCTCATTCAAGGCTCAAGGCGAACGACACGAAGTCCCTGTGGGAGTCCGCCGTATCCGACGCCGGATGATCATCCGGCGGGAGCAACCGCCGATCTAGCGTATCGCCGACAAGAACACATCTTCCAATGACGGCCTGATCACATCCGGCGGATCAAACTGCACGCCGCCGGTCGTCAACACTTCTGCGAGCTGCTGCTGCGCTTGCGCCGCATCCTGCGCCACCAGGTGAATCTGTGCGCCATACAACGCGATATCGTCAACCCGTAAGGCGCCCGCCGCGCTGGCTTCTTTGAGCAGCCGCATCGCTTCTGGTGGATCGTCGGGCGTCAACTCGATCACGACCCCCCGCATCAACGTCACTTTCAGATCGGCGGGCGAACCCTGCGCTACAATCTGGCCGCCGTGAATGAAGGCCAACTCCTGGCACTGTTCGGCCTCATCCATGTAGTGCGTTGTCACAAAGATCGTCACGCCTTCGTCGTTGACCAGTTGATAGAGCAGTTCCCAAAACGATCGGCGGCTCACCGGATCGACGCCCGCCGTCGGTTCGTCGAGAAAGATCAATTCGGGATCGTGCAGGATCGCCGCGCCGAGCGCCATGCGCTGCCGGAAACCGCCGGCCAACTCGCGTCCGGGGGTTTGCTCCCGCCCGATGAGGTCCGCCATCCTCAAGGCGTATTGAATGCGCTCGCGCAAGCGCGCCCCGCGCAGGCCGTAGGTGCGGCCAAAGAAAAGCAGATTCTCTTCCACGGTCAGATCATCGTACAGGCTGAAGCGCTGGCTCATATAACCGATGCGCTTTTTCACCGCGCGCGGCTGATGCGCCACATCGTACCCTAAAATTTTGGCCTTACCGCCCGAGGGTCGCAATAAGCCCAACAACATGCGCATCGTCGTCGTCTTGCCTGCACCGTTGGGTCCCAGGAAACCGAAGATCGTCCCGCGCCGCACGTTGAACGTCACGCTATTCACGGCCACGAAGTGCCCGAAGCGCTTGCTGAGCTTTTCAGTTTGGATGGCGAAGGTGTCTTCGGTCATTAAGCTTTTCAAAGCAGATTTATCCTCAGCAGTATCAGTAGAGCGGCTGAATCAGATCTGGCGATTGGCGCGTTTCAACTTCAAAGCTGTACAAACGGTAACTCGACGGACCGCTTAAGCCTGTCTCCGGATCGGTGAGCTTCAGCGGGGCACCCTCGACGCTTTTCCAAGAAAGCCGCACTTTATCGCCGTTGATCTCAACCTTAACTGGCGGCACCTGATTCTCGCCAGCGATGAGGAAATAGGATGGCTCTGTGTTGCCTGCGGGCATCAGGGACACTCGTGCCCACGACTCATCAGCCAAAGCCTGCGTATCCGAAAAGCGTATGGTCAAGAATAAACTCTTATCTTGATAGGCTTTGAGTAAAAAGTGATCTAAAGATAAACTGATCCCCGCAGACATTGCCTGATAAAAAAGAATATCTTGACGCGACCAGGCAGCGATCGGCCAGGTTTGGGCCTGCTCGCTAATCTCGACTGAAGTTTTTTGCTTCGAATCGGCCTGACCGTAGGTTACCCGCGCAAATCCATCTTGGGGAAACGCCTTGCCTTGGCTGGCGAGTTGGCGACCCGATGGCTGGTTCGCGACCGCAGCAGCCGCATCGGCGATGCTCGTACCGTTGGGCAAGACCGAGGCCGTCTCCAAAATGCGTTGTTTCACTTGCTGTGGGGACAGGCCAGGCTCATTTTGCAATATCAACGCTGCAATGCCGGCAATTTGAGGAGCGGTATCAGATAACCCGCCCTCCAAGTTAGACGGTTTATCTTCATCAAAGAAGCGATCAAATGCGCCCACCTCCCAGACAGATGACCAGAAGTGACCCGGACGAATAACAGCGTCATTGTGACCTTGGTAATGAAACCACACAAAGACAACGCCAGCCGCAATGGCGCGATCGATCGCCGCATGCACCTCCGGCGTATTGGGCCAGGGGGCGGCACTACTCGAGATCACGTCGGCATGATGTTCAATGGCATAGTCGATGGCTTCCGCATAAGCCTTGGCCATGCCGGCGAGATCGGCAGACTCACCATTATGAAGAAACATGAGTGAAACGTCAGGCGCAACCGCAAGCACGATCTTGGCCATTGAAGTGCCGTGGAAATTCTGCTCGCCAGTGAAATCTTGGCCCGGAAAGAAGGCCCCCTGATCCACTAAGTGATCCTTGAAAGCGGGATTATTCACATGGAAGCCCTGATCGATGATGGCGACCTTGACGCCACGCCCTGTCGCCGTCTTCCAAGCGAACGGGGCGTTGAGAGCATTGACCGGCCAAAGTTCCTCAAGACGCAGTCCCAAAGCACGCGCCGCATTCACGCGGCGAAGACGGAAGGCTTGCTGGGTTGGCGCATAATCCCCCGTCTGCGGATCAACCGTTACCACTGAAAAATTCCATTCCGTGGTCCCAGGCCAGATTGCAGCATACTTCTCATCCGCAGTGCGCACGAGCCGTTGTTTGAGCTGCTCTGGACTGAAGGTCGGTTCAGCAGCCAGAACCAGCGCGCCAATTCCAGCCGCCGTCAACACGGCACCACGATCGAAGCTAAACCCAAATGGGGCGTAGAGGTTGATCGGCCGCTCTTGCAAGCCGTAGCCTGTCGGCACGCCGTCAATGTCCAGCCGCCCGATCGTGATCGCGCCTGCCGCATCCAGCTCCTGAATCAACGCCTGTTCTTCAGGCTGGTCAGTAAGGTCGCTGTTGATAAACACGGTGACACCAGCAGCAGTGAGTGACTGCGTCGCCTCGCGCAGGATCTGAGGATCAAAATCGCTCGGGTTGACGATGGCGAGGAGGCGGATGTTGCGTTGTTTGAGCAAATCGACCAAGGGCTTACCCGCAACGTTCATCTGCGCATCGACCGTTAACGGTTCAACTTTTGCGTCCGGCGCAATGAGGTTCACCAAAGCCAGATCTTCGTCATGATTGCGCGTGACCGCAACGGTGACCCCTTTCCCGGTGCTGCGCGTCCACGCAATCGGCGCCTGCACAATCGGCGGAGCGAGATAGGGACTGGGTAAAACGCGTTCCTGCACGACAGTCTCTGCGATGGGTTCTTCTGTCGGGATAGGTGATGGGCTAGGTAGCGCCTGTACTCGCGTTGGGGCAGGTGCGACAGTCGTCTTCGTTGGAGGAAGTGTAGACGCTGTCGTAGGCCTGTCCACAGGCGTTGACGTGCCAGCAGGCACAGGGGTGCTCACACATCCCGTGAGCAACAGACTGCTGAGCGTGACCAAGCGGACCAAACGAGCGATGAATCTGGAATAGTGCTGGTGAGTGTTCATGGGTTGCCTTTCTGGCCGATTAATCAGCTATCGGTGCTCCGTGAGTTTCAACCGACTTGCCGACGAATCAACGAAATAAACGCCTCTTCCATGCGCGGATGGATCAGACGCACATTATCCACTTTGACTTCGGCCTCACCCAAAACCGTTTGCAGACGCGGCCACACCACAGTGGCATCTTCTACGAAAACGTGCAGCAGTGTGCCATAGACTTGAACTTCCAACACGCCCGGCTGGTGACTGAGCACCGCGCGGGCCACCTCCAGCCGATCGGGGTGAAACTCCACCACCTGCCCCTGCACCAATGCCTTGATCTCGCGCGGCGTGCCACATTCAATCAATTCGCCCTTGAATAAGAGGCCAATCCGATTACAGCGCTCGGCCTCATCCATGTACGGCGTGCTCACCACAATCGTCGTGCCCTGCAAATGCAGCTCGGTCAACAAATCCCAGAACTCGCGGCGGCTCACCGGATCGACGCCCGTCGTCGGTTCGTCGAGCAGCAAGACATCGGGGCGATGGATCAGCGTGCAGGCCAGGCCCAATTTTTTCTGCATGCCGCCGGAGAGTTGTTTGGCGCGGCGATCGGGAATGTCGCTCATGTGCGCGAAGCTCAGCACCTGCTCAAAGCGCCGCTGGCGTTCCGGGCCGTGCACGCCAAAGATGTCGGCGTAGAATTGTAGATTCTCCTGCACACTCAAGTCGCCATACAGGCTGAACCGCTGCGGCATATATCCCACCTGCCCGCGAATTTTCTCGGCGTCCTTCACACTGTCGTGCCCCACCACCGTGACTTGTCCAGCGGTAGGCGTCATCACTGCGGCCAGCAAACGCAGCATGGTCGTTTTGCCTGCGCCATCGGGTCCCACCAGTCCAAAGATCTCACCGCGCTGAATGGACAGATCGATCGCGCGCAGCGCCGCGATCTTCCTGAACGAGCGGGACAGCTGAGTGGTGCAAATGATGACTGACGGATTATTCGAAACGCGCATGACTCACCGTATGGAGGCCGTCCCCGGCGCCAGTTTGACCTGACGAAAGAACCGCTGCATCAACTTTCGATCGCGCCGCCGCCAGGCTCGATAGGGATCCGACTGCCCCAGCAGGTAATGCTTGATCGTGCGCTGCAACACACGCGCCAGCCACCGGCGCAGCGCCGGCACGTAATGGGCATACCAGTTCAAGTAGTCTTCGAACGAGTCGCGTTGAAAGTGCAGAATCTGCTCCAATTCAGCAGAGTCCAGAAAGTAGCCACAGTGAAAGTTGTGATCGGCAAAGGCCTCCGGCGGAAAATCCATAGCGCCCAGACCCGTGATCGCAAAGCAGCCCTCCAACAAGTCGCGATAGATGACCCGACACTTCTCACCGCCGCCCAGGTTGAACGTGCGTCCTTGCAACTCGGCGCCATGCTCGAGTGCCTGCACCAACGCGTAGCCGGTATCGCGCGTCGTGGCCATTTCGATACACGTCTCGAGCGGCATGTGAAAGAACAACGGGTCGAGCTTCTGCTGCGGATTGAAGATGCCGGTGAGGCGGAAGATGCTCCACGGCAAACCGGAATTCCTGATGAGCTGCTCGGCTTTGATCTTCGTGACTGCGTAATAGTCGCCTTCGCTGGGCCGCAGCAGATCAGTCACTTTAATCCAGGGATTCCTGACGCGATCGCCATACACCGACACCGACGAACTGTAGAGCAAGAAGGCCTCGGGCGCGTTCTGCCGGAGCGCCTCGATCAGATTCTGCGTACCCCGTACGTTGACGCGTTCGGCCAGCGCCGGTTGACGATCGGCCAGCGGCGGAATGATCGCGGCAAGATGAATCACCCGATCGACATCTTGGACACAGGCTTCAACCGCCCCGCGATCAGTGAGATCCACCCAGCAAATCTCGGCCTCCTGACGAAAGGGACGCAGGGTTCTCTCCGTACGCCGGTTGCGCACCTCGATCACACGAACGGTGTATTGATCCTTGCGGCGGATTAGTTCCTCAAGCGTTTCCAGTCCCACCGCACCGGCAGCGCCCGTCAAGAGGACGATCTTTTTCATTTAATCCAATCTCCTTCGTAGGGCAAACAGCGCCACACCACTGCTCGCTATGGCCAGCATCACCAGGGCAATCGCCTGCGGCCATAGCGAGGACAGATCCGCACCACGTAGCATGACACCGCGCAGAATCTGCAAGTAATGTTGAAACGGGAACAGCTGGGCAATCCACTGCATGACCTGCGGCAGCCGTTCTACCGGCACGGTATAACCGGAGAAAGCCACGTCCGTCATCGCCAGCACAAAGACGAACAGCACGGCCTGCTGCTGCGTATGAGAGAAGGCTGAGATCATCAGGCCCCAACCTACTTCGGCGACGATGAACAACACCGACAGCAGGAACAGCAACGCGAACGATCCACGCATGGGCAGTTCAAAGCCCTGATTCACGATCAGGAACACAATGATGAAGTTGAGGCTGGCGACGATCACCGCCGGAATGGCCTTGCCGATGATCAGTTCCACCCGCCGCATGGGTGTGACCAGCAGCTGTTCCAGTGTGCCCAGTTCACGCTCGCGGGTCAGACCCAACGCCGCGACGATCAACGCCACTTGATAGATGATGAAACCCAACTGGGCGCTGATCACAAAGAAGGAGATATTCAGGGTTGGATTGAAGCGAACCTGGGTGCGCACATTGAGGAACGGCAGCTCACCCCCGGTCGCTGCTCGCTGCCCGGCCGCAATTGAATTGATCGCGCCCGTCGCCGCTCCGATGGCATAACTGGCCCCGGCGCTCTTGGTGCCGTCAACCAGCAGTTGGATCTGTGGCGTACCGCGTGCCAGCTCAGCCTCCAGCCCCGCCGGGATCGTCACCGCCATGACGGCCTGTGTCCGATCGAGCCACGGATCGATCTGATCCGGTGAATCAAGAAACGCCACGACCCGCAGCTCTTCGGTATTATTGAAAGCGTCCACGATACGGCGGCTCAAAGCGCTGTGATCTTGATCCACCACTACGATCGGCTGGTAATGGAAGCCCTGCGTCGTGGCGCGCGCGATCAAAGTCAACTGCAGCACCGGTCCTATCAGGATCATGATCAGGATCGTCACGTCGCGGGTTAGCTGCCAGAGTTCTTTTTGAACGAGATTGCCAATGCGAAAAAGCATAATGAGTAACGCGTCACCAGTAACAAGTGAACAGGGACAATGATCGTTGGCGCTTCACGTGCCAGGTATCACACAGCAGTGCGAAGCCCCCGCTGAGATGCATCAGCTAATGCGCTTCTTAAACACGGCCAGGCTTAACGTCAGCGTCGCAGTGCCGATGATGATCAGGAGGGCGATCGGCCCGGCGAATTCCACCAGGGGTAAACCCTTGAGGAACACACCCCGCGCCAGCACCACGTAATGCGAAGCCGGCAAAACCCCACTGACGACGGCCATCGCCGGCGAGCTGGTGTCGATCGGTACAATCAAGCCAGTCAGGAAAAAACTGGGAATGAAAAACACCAGGATCATGATCAGCATCGCCGCTTGCTGGCTCTTGACAAAGTTAACCACCAACATGGCCAGACCAAAAGAGGCGAAGAAATAGGCCAGCGTCACCACGGCCAGATCGACGAGCGTCCCGTGCAGCGGCACCTGAAACCAGGCTTGCGCTGCGATCAAAATTGGGATCAGGCTCACCATGCCAAACCCCAGGTACGTCAGGATTTTGCCAAACAGGTACTCCACGCCACGGATGGGTGTGGAAGCCAGACCCTCAAACGAGCCGAGTTCTTTCTCGCGGGCGAAGGCCAGCGCCAGCGCCAGAGTCGGCATGATCAACACCACACCGATCAGGCCGGGCACCATGCTGTTGAGCGATTTGATCGACGGGTTGTACCAGGCCAGCGTGCGAATGTCGATGAACCCGCTCGCCGGGATGCGGGCCACCGGCAGCAGTTTCAACGAAAACGTGCGGCTGCGCGCTTCCAACTGCGCCGCCGCCTGCTGCCCGGTGATCGAATCGACACCGTCGATCACCGCCTGCACTTCGGCGGAACGACCGGCCAGCAGGTTAGCGGTAACTCCGTGCGGAATCACCAGCGCAACCTTGGCACGCCCGGCCTGCATCAAGCGCTCGATCTCGTCGTAGCTGTTCAAGTACGACACCACCTCGAACACGCCATCGCCTGTCAGATCGGCGATGTAGCGGCGCGACACATCCGTGCGATCCTGATCGAGCACTACCACGGAAAACTGATCGACGTCGAACGCAAAAACATAGGCCAGCATCATGAGCAGGAAAGCCGGCGCGACGAGCACCAGCAGCAGCGTCCGTGGATCGCGCGTGACGTGATGGAACTCCTTGCGCGAGATGGCAACCAGCCGTTTGAGGGACATCATTTCTTTTCCAGCCCCTGCATCAACAATGGGATGGCACGCGAAGCGATGTGCCCCCAATCAGCGCCGTGTGGATTGAGCAGGCTTTGCATGATCAAGCCAAAACCCAGTGAGACCACCACTTGCGCCACCAGCTCGCGATCGACTTTGCGCAGCGTCCCTTCTTTGATTCCGACGCCGATCAATTGAGCAAACAATTCGCGGTACTTTTGGATGGGCATCAAGAGCGCCGGTAAGATCGTAGGATCGCGCCGGGCCGCGCTCAGCAGTTCCAGGAAAACCTGCTGGCGCTGTTCTTCACCCTCTGTCGCAAAAACCTGTCGGGCCATATCGGCGACTTGCTGCAACAACTGCGGCAGGGTCACGTCTTCGCCGCGTGGCAATGTCAACTGAGCGTCCAGCGGTCTCAGCCAGCGATCACGCAGCTCTAGAAAAACAGATTGCTTCGAAGCGAAGTGGTGGTAGAACGCGCCCTTGGTCACGCCGGCACGCGCGCAGATGTCGGCGACGCTGGTCGCGTCGTAGCCGTGCTCGGCGAATAATTCGCCGGCAATGTCGAGGATATGCGATCGGGTTTCTTCGCCACGCTGTTGGGTCATTCAAAACCATACCGCTTGGTATGTTTTCATTTTACGCTACTCTCCCCGGCATGTCAAGAGGCAGGGACCAGGGCAAGCAAATTGCCAGCAAGCGGCAATGCTTCACAACAAAAAAGAGCAGACCGTTCGGCCTGCTCTTCGGGTTGAGGCAAAAACAAGAGAGATTTACCAAGCGCGCGATGAGCACCAGGAAGGCGGATCAATCAAAGGATAAGCTCTGTACCGATCCGTCTGCTCCGTGAAATCCGCGTCCAAAAGCTTCTATTCTTCCGTAATCTCGATGGTGTTGATCTTGACACCGGGATTCGCCGCCCGCATCGGATCGCGTTCGGGGATGGCGTTCACCACCTCCATGCCTGAAATCACTTTGCCAAACACGGCGTGCTTGCCGTCGAGATGCGGCGTGGGACCATAGGTGATGAAGAACTGACTGCCGTTGGTATTGGCCCCGGCATTGGCCATGGATAGGATGCCCGCCCCGGCGTGTTTCAGGGCAGGGTGAAATTCGTCGGCGAATTTGTAACCGGGACCGCCCCGCCCAGATCCGGTGGGATCGCCCCCCTGCGCCATGAAACCTTTGATGACGCGATGGAAGGTCGTATCATCGTAGAAGCCTTCGCGCGCCAAGAATACGAAGTTGTTCACCGTCTGCGGCACTTTGTCGGCGTACAACTCAATCACGAAATCGCCCTTTTCGGTTTTGAAGGTTGCCTTGTACTTCTTCTTGGGATCGATCACCATCTGCGGGGGCGATGAATATTGCTTAGCCACACTGTCCTCCTGAGAAATGAAGTGAGACTATTGTACTTCATCCCCGCCCGATCGGCTATACCCAACCCAGGAACAGCAGCATGGTGTCCCAATTCTCGACGAGGGTCATGACGCCGAGCACGACGAGGATCACACCGGCTGCCAGGTTGAACACGCGTGAGTGGCGGGTTAACAGCTGCGTCACACGGCGCTGCTGCGCACCCGCCACCAAAGACAGGATCAACAGGGGCACGCCAAAGCCCAACCCAAACGCCAGAAAGTTCAGCAACACGTTGTCGAGGGACAAAGCCACGGCCGTAACCAGAAACGGCCCCGAACAAGGGAAAGCAATCGGGCCATAGAGCAAGCCGTAGAGGTAGGCGCTGACGAACGGATTACGCAGCACCGGGCTGCGCAGCTGCGGCAGGTGCACGAACGGACTTTTATCGAACAGCAGCAGCACGCCCAACACGATGATCAACACTCCCGCCACAGGAGTGATGAAGACCACGACCCGACCCACGGCCGTACGCAGGGCAAAGATCAGCAAGCCCAGGGCCAGCATCATCGTCAGCACACCGCCCAACACAAAGAAGCCCAACAGCCCTGTGCCACGCCGCCCGTGCAACTGCCCGCCATTCGCGCCAAGGTAGGCCAGAAAGCCCGGATACAAGGGCAGCACACAGGGTGAGGCGGTTGCCGCTAAACCTAAACCCAAAAATTGAATCATTTCGGCTAACATGTATGAGCTCCGTATAGAAACCGGGTTTCTGCCTCGCACCCCGCAGCGTGGCGGAAGTAGGTAGCAGCTAAATATGGCTCTTCCAGGTTTAAC
>JAUQXC010000197.1 GCA_030834825.1 Thermoflexales bacterium | reverse complement strand
GTAATCCGGCCCAGGCCGACCGTACCTCTTGGGAAGGCAGGGCTGTTAAACTTCATAAGCCTTAAGTTGTTCAATCAGGCTGGCATTCACCGCTAGACGAACTTCCTCATCATTCACCTGGCTGATCCACTGGCTGGGGATCAGCTTATGCTCTTTATTTAACAGGCCTTTTTCAATCACAAAGAAGGTCATCCGATCTGTTCCGACATCCGTCATCACCCTTTCAACGTGTCCCACATCCTTGTCATCGGCGGCAATCACCTTGGCGCCTTCTTGCAGGGCCACGCTTTCCTCCGGAATATTGCGTTCCACTTGTGTAACGGCTGGCAGGCCGGGCCGATAGTCTCCCGTTTGCAGTATTCCGGCGGGTGGATACCAATACATGGTCGGGAGGTATCCTCCCGCTCGTGGTTCGTATTCGCTGGCGGTCACGTAATATTTCTCTTCAAAGTCGGGCAACGTTTCCAAGTCGCCTGCATCGGGACGCAGCCGGATGCTTTCTGGTGTGGCGGTACCGATTAAGCTGATGGGAACGACTTTATCCTCTTTGAAGAGAAACCCCTTGCTGACGACAAGATGGGTTACTTCTTTGCTGCGCGGATCCATGACGACGCGGCTGATCTCGCCTACCCGTTCGCCCGTCTCGGTATAAACCTGGGCGCCTTGTTTGATTTGCATCTTAGCCTCCTCGAAAGGTTATCTTCTGGCAAAAGTGAAACTTCACTCGTCAAATAACTTGACCGCTCTGCGAGTACACTGACCGGGTTGATCACAAGTAACTGGCTACTGGCCTGACTAGACCTCGTTCTGGCATTAGCTCTCAAGGTAACACAGGCCCGCTAAAAAAGTCCTGAATCTCATATAAAAAAGTTCTAAATCCCTGGACCTGGGCGACAACAAAAAGCGCTCTACCCAAGAATCGAGTAGAGCGCTGCATTTTTCGGTATCCGCCCTTCCTTGCAAACAGGCGTGGCGGTTTGAAGGTGTTACCTTTGGATCCGCGCCGATCCCCCCTTGGCAAAAGCCCGCACTTGATCGACTGTGGCCATGGTCGTGTCACCGGGGAATGTAGTCAACAACGCACCATGTGCCCAGCCTAACTTAACGGCCTCGCTAGGCTCTTCGCCGGTAAGCAGGCCATAGAAGAACCCGGAGGCGAAGCCATCGCCGCCGCCCACGCGATCGAGAATGTCCAGTTCGCAGGTTGGTGACACATGGGTCTCGCCATCGATCCAGGCCACAGCTCCCCAGCTATGATGATTGGTCGAGTGCACCTCGCGCAGCGTCGTCGCGACGATCTTGACCTGCGGGTATTGCTGCACCACCTGATCGATCATCCCAAAGAACGTGCTGGGATCGAGTTTGGATTTAGCGGCAACCTCCGGTCCCGGAATGCCCAGGCCCATCTGCAAATCTTCTTCATTGCCGACAATGACATCCACGTTCTCGACGATGCGCTTGACCACCGACAGTGCGCGTGCGTGGCCGCCCCAGATGTTCCAGAGCTTGGCGCGATAGTTCAGATCGAACGACGTGATGGCGCCTGCCGCTTTGGCCGCTTTCATCCCTTCGATGATCACTTCACCGGTCGTCTCGGAGAGAGCCGCAAAGATGCCGCCGCTGTGGAACCAGCGCACGCCGCCGGCGAAGATCGCGTTCCAATCGAAGTCGCCGGGCTTGAGCTGCGCGGCGGCTTCGTTCGAACGGTTGTAGAACACGACCGGCGCGCGCACGCCCTGGCCGCGATCGCTGTAGACCGTCGCCATATTGGGACCGTTCACACCATTGTGCTTGAAGTGCTTGTAGAACGGCTTGACACCCATGGCCCTGACCCGTTCGGCGATCAGATCGGCAATCGGATAATCCACCATCGCCGTCGCGACGCCCGTGTGCAGGCCAAAGCAGTCAGCCAGATTGGCTGCACAGTTGAACTCGCCGCCGCTCACATGAATCTGGCACTGCGTCGCTTTGCGAAAAGGGACGACACCCGGATCGAGGCGATGGACCAACGCGCCGAGCGATACGAAGTCCAGCGCGCCTTCTGGCTTGATATTCAGACCATACTTCATTTGAGGTTCTCCTTAATAAGTTCTCTGCCATGCTGCTCCCGCTGGACAATCGTCCAGCGGCCGTGAACGCGGACTAGCGTCCACCTTGAGCTGGCCTAATACACGTTCGAAGTGATCTCCCCGCCTTGTCCGGTCCAGTTGGTGTGAAAATATTTACCGCGCGGCTGATCGACACGTTGATAAGTATGCGCGCCGAAGTAATCGCGCTGCGCCTGCGTCAGATTCGCGGGCAAGCGCGCACTGCGGTAGGCATCGTAATAAGCCAGCGCGGAGCTGAATGCCAGCGCAGGAATGCCGTTCTCTGCGGCTAACGCCACGACTGTGCGCAGCGAATCCTGCCGGGCATTCATCGCCTGTGCGAATTCGGGATCGATCAGCAGATTGGATAAATCGAGATTGCGCGCAAATGCCTGACGGATGTCATTGAGGAAACGCGCGCGGATGATGCAGCCACCGCGCCAGATGCGGGCGATCTCGCCATAGTTGAGTTGGTACTTATACTCCTGGCTGGCTAAGCGCATCAGTCCAAAGCCCTGCGCGTACGAACAGATCTTGGCCGCATACAGCGCGTCACGCACAGCATCGATCACGATCTGCGGATCGAGATCGATCTTCGGCTGCGGGCCGTGCAATACCTGCGCCGCTGCTTCCCGCTCTTCCTTGTACGCCGAGATGATGCGCGATTCGACAGCGGCATTGATCGTCGGGATCGGCGCGCCCAGGTCCAGCGCGTTTTGCGACGCCCACTTGCCGGTGCCCTTTTGTTGCGCTTCATCCAGGATCAAATCGATCACACTTTGTCCGGTCTCCTCATCCAGCTTGGCAAAGATGTCGGCGGTGATCTCGATCAGATACGATTCTAATTCGCCGCGATTCCATTCGCCGAAGACTTCGTGCAACCGATCGTTGCTCAACCCCAGGCCACGATGCAGCAAATCGTAAGCCTCGGCGATCAGCTGCATGTCACCATACTCGATGCCGTTGTGCACCATCTTCACGTAGTGGCCCGCGCCGCGCGGGCCCATGTAGGCCACGCATGGCTCATCGTTCACTTTCGCGGCGATCGCTTCGAAGATGGGCTTCACCAGTTCCCACGCTTCCGCCTGTCCGCCCGGCATGAGGGACGGTCCCCACAGTGCGCCGTATTCACCGCCGCTGACACCCGTGCCGATATAGCTGATGCCCTGTGGCGCCAGCTCAGCTGATCGGCGTTCCGTGTCCGTAAAGAACGTGTTGCCGCCATCGATCAGCAGGTCGCCCTGTTCCAGGATCGGGTTGATGCTTGCAATCGCCCCATCCACCGGCTTGCCCGCGGGCACCATCAGCATGATGCGCCGTGGTCGTTCCAACGCCGTGAGGAATTCTTCCAGTGTCGCGCAGGCGATTAGCTGCTTGCCGGGATACTTGGTGCCAAAGGCCTTTACCTTTTCCGCGTCGATGTCGTAGCCGGCCACCCGGAAACCGTGCCGTTCCAGGTTGAGCGCCAGCATGTGCCCCATCACGCCCAACCCCATAAATCCAAAATTTGCTTTTTCCATGATTCACCTCTGTGGTGTTGATGATTGCAACCGATAGAGATACTCACCTGCGCGCGGCACTACCAACCGATCGGGATCGGCGCTGCGCAGCCAAGCCTGCGGATCGATCGTCGCCGGATCGCGATAACCCAGGTTGACTGCGTGGCACTCCTCGGCAGAAATGCCGGTGGCTAAAGTCACTTGAATGCGCGGATGTTCGATTCCACGTTCTGCATCATAAGTCCCCACGCCGCGCAGATGCGTCGAGTGGGCCAGCACCCCCCACGGGATGTGTTTGAACTGCTCCCACTGCTTCACAAAGTAATCGCGCACGTGATAGCCGACTTGTTTGATCAACGCGCCGTGTACCACGCTGATCGCCTTGATATGCGGCGCGTAAATGATCAACTCGCCGCCATCGGCGACCACGGGTTCCATCTTGTACATGCCCTTGGCGCCGACCCAGATTTCGTCGTACATTGCCGGCATCACGGACAACACTTGTCGAAAGGGGCGTTCCACATAGCGCACGTGAACCTGCGCCGAGAGATCAGCCGCCGCCCCCCAGGCCGCTTCGGGCGTGCCGCAAAATAAACCCGCCACGCCTTCATGCGTGACGACGCTGCACAGCGCGTGGCGCGGTCGCGGGATGAACGATGCGGCCCGATCGATCACGCGGCGCACCGGTGTGTCCTTGGTGCCGATGATGTCATACGACGTAATGAGCGCGCCCAGCCAGTGTGTAAAGTCAATGATATCGGCCCCGGCAATCCCGGGGAAGAAATACTTGTTGCCACCGCTGAAGCCCACCACCTCGTGCGGAAAGACCGGGCCGCAGATCAGCAACTGATCGTAGTCGAGGATCAGCCGATTGAGCCGCACGGGCACTGCTTGTTGGAGCAGGCCGTTGCTCAACTGCGCGATCTCATCAGACGGAATCGTGCCGATGGTGATTAAGGCTTGCGGGTCTTTCCAGGCGTGATTGAGCAGCTGCACCTCGGCGTACTGCGCAGCCTTTTCTTCTGCCGTCAGACCTACCAATTTCAGCAAGGCCTCTGCACTCAAGGGTGGATGCGTGCCCAGCGCCACCAGAAAATCGACGGCCTTCACGCGCGGGCGCAGGTGTTGGACGATCGTGGGGAAGAACAGCGGCAGCGGCATGGTGCGGGTGGCGTCTGGGATGATCACCAGCACGCGCTGATCGTTCAGCGCCAGGCCGTTCAAACCATCGGCAATAATCGTTTCAATCTCTTGTTCAGTCAACATGGCTTACTCACTTTTTACCGTCATTGCGAGGCGCATCCCGCGCGGAACGGCGTTTTGCGAAGCATGCTGTGCAGTCGCAGGATGCGACGAAGCAATCTCCTACCAGAGCGAGAGATTGCTTCGCCACTTCGTGGCTCGCAATGACGCTTACACTCCGCTGTAGGCTGAGAACCCGCCATCGATGGGAACCACTATGCCCGACACAAACCCCGACGCGGGCGAGAGCAGCCACAACACTGCACCCAGCAAATCCTCCGGCGTGCCAAAACGCTGCATCGGCGTGTGCGCGATGATGGCCTCGCCGCGCACGGTTAGCGTGCCAGTCTGTGGTTCGGTCAACAGGAAGCGGTTCTGTTCGGTCAGAAAGAAACCCGGCGCGATAGCATTCACACGGATGCGCGGCGAATATTCCTGCGCCATGTGTACGGCCAGCCACTGGGTAAAGTTGCTGACCCCCGCCTTCGCCGCCGAGTAAGCGGCAATGCGCGTCAAAGGCCGGAAGGCATTCATTGAGGAGATATTGAGGATGACCCCTTCACCTTGCCGGGCCAGCAGCTGGCCGAAGATTTGCGACGGTATGATCGTGCCCATCAAGTTCAGATCGAAAACAAAGCGCAGCGCTTCTTCGGGGAGATCGAAGAACGACCGATCGGGTGTAGTGGTTGCGTCAGACCGGTTGCCTCCCGCACCGTTGATCAGTCCGTCGAGGCGGCCAAACTCGCGTTGGATCACTTCGCGCGCTTGTTCCATTGACTCGCGTTGCAGCACGTCGCCGTAGACCGCGACAGCCCGGCCACAGGCCGTTGGCTCGAAGCGCTTCAGCAGGCGTTCGGCCAGCGCCAGATCGCGATCGAGGATGACGACATTCGCGCCGCAACCCACCAAGGCACAGGCCATCTCGCCGCCCAGCACGCCGGCCCCGCCGGTAATCGCGATGGTGCGATCTTTAAAATTGTACAACGTCGTGAGCTCTTGCAGATTCATCTTGGTTCCTTATTACAATTTGTAGGCTTGTTTAACAAGTCCATAAGTCAGCGCCTCGATCATCTCGCGTGCTTCGTCCATGTCGATGAAGTGACGGGCTACCAAGCCCGCCAGCCAGTTCGCGCCCGCGCGCCGCCAGACGTCGTGCCGCGCCGGAATCGAGCAGAAGGCGCGCGTATCGTCGTTGAACCCGACGGTGTTGTACAGTCCCGCCGTTTCCATGACCTGATCGAAGTAGCGCGCCATGCCGTTGAGGCTGTCGTGGAACCACCACGGCGGTCCCAGGCGCAGCGCCGGATAATGACCGGCCAGCGTGGCGAGTTCGCGGGAATAGGCCGATTCGTCGAGTGTGAAGAGGATCAACGTCAGGCGCGGATCGTTGCCGTACTTGTTCAATAGCGGGCGCAAGTTGCGCGTGTACTCCGTCTCGATCGGAATGTCGGCGCCCTTGTCGGTGCCAAAGTGCTCGAAGATGATCGGGTTGTGGTTGCGCAGCGAGCCGGGATGCAGCTGCATGACCAACCCATCCTCCACACTCATGCGCGCCATTTCCATGAGCATCTGGCCGGTGAAGCGTGTCGCGTCTTCGGCGGTGGCTCCGCCGCGCAGGGCACGCTGGAAAATGTCGTCAGCCTCACGCGCCGCCAGTTCGTGTGTGTAAGGCGTGAGCGCGGCGTGATCGGTGGCGGTGGCCCCCATGGATTTGAAGAACGCCCGGCGATTTTCCAGCGCCTGAATGAAGGTGGCGTAGTTGTGCACCTGGATGCCGCTCAGCGCACTCAATGCGTCGAGGTTGTTGCGCCAGCCCGGCGCGTCGAGGTTCACCACGCCATCGGGCCGGAACGTGGGCCGCAGGTTGCCCGTCCAACCTGAAGCGCGGATGGCTTGCTGGTGCGTCAAGGGATCAGTAGCGGCATCGGTGGTGCACAGCACCTCGATGTTGAAGCGCTCGAACAGAGCGCGCGGACGAAATTCCGGCGTGGCCAGTTTGGCCGTGATTTGATCGTAGATGCGTTGGGCCGATTCACCCGCCAGTTTTTCTTCGATGCCGAAGATGTGGCTCAATTCGTCGTTGAACCAGACGCCGGTCGGCGTGCCGCGAAATAGATAGAAATGATCGGCGAAGGTCTGCCAGATTTGGCGGTGGTCGGTTTCTCCCCTCTCCCCATGGGGGGTAGGGGGTGAGGTTGGAACGCCCAGTGCTTCCAGGGCAATGCCTTGCGAGTACAACATGCGGAAGACGTAGTGATCGGGGATGATCAACAGATCGACCGGCGAGCCGAAAGAATAATCGGGATCGGCAAACAGCCGTGGATCGACGTGACCGTGCGGGCAGATCAGCGGACGCGCAGCCACGCTATCGTATAACTCACGCGCGATCGAGCGCTGCTGTGGATCAGGATCAAAATAGCGATTAGGGTTCATGTTACCACCTCAGGGTAATGACACGCAGGCTACGCGCCATATTTTCGATAGCGTTGAATGACTTCAAACATCGCAAACAAGTTCTCGTCGGGCGTGCCGTGATCCAGATTGACACAGCACACCCCGACTTGTTCCAACGGCCCGGTGGCCTGGAGTAATCTTTCGGTGTCGTGCGCGATTTCCTGCGGCGTGCACTGCAGCATGCGGATGGGACTCAGTCTCAAATTCAAAAACACATCAGGCAGTGCTTCCCGCACGCGCGCCACATCCGATCCCCAACCGGCCTCGACGTAGACCAGCGGCAGCCGGGCATATTCGGCGGCCACACGTTGCAGGTTGTCACCGCAGTGATGGATGCCGAAGGGTTGAAGTCGTTCGGCCAGTTGCTGCTCGATCGGGAGCTGCATTTCCCGGTAGCTCTTGGGCGAGATCATCTGCACCGAGCAGTTGGCATGCAAGAACGGTGTGGGTGTCAGATGGGCCGCCAGGCGATTCACGGCGATCGAGTAGCTGCCCGTGCGGCCGTGAATGTAACTCGCCACTGCGGCGATGAGCTCGCCGATCAGGCCGAGAAAGCGGCGCACACGATCGGGTGCTTGATAGAAATCGGTGAATAGCTCCTGCCCATAGAAGTGATAGGCCGCGTTGAGCAAGCCATCGGTATTGAGATCGCCGACCACATAGCCGTACTGTGCTTCGAGCCTGTCCATGTCCGCGATCAGCTGTTTTAGCGGCCACCGATTTTTCCAATCGAATGGTTGCAGCGCATCAATCTCGGCCCCTGTCCAATGAACTGGTTCGGGCTGCGGCGCAGCAGCGGCTTCAAAGCGGATGTGCGCCCCCAGCAGCGCCGGGATCACAAAGCCGCCCGCCACATGCAGCGATCCGATGACGGGGCGCGGCTGCGGATCAGCTTCGCCCAGACCCAGATCACGATAACGTTGGTGCAGCGTGCGGCGCATGATCACATCGTTGTGGATGCGCGTCTCCGCGTCAAGGTAGAACGACTCTTCGAATGAAATCCCGGCGGTATGCTGCCACCAGTTCGGATTGAAGACGAGTTCGAGAGGCAGGAAGGTGTCTGCTGTAATCACATTCATGATTATTCAAGAATGACGCTTCTTTACTAGCCCACTAATGACTTCGTCAATTTTACGGCACGGCTGGCGTCGGGTGCGAATCCATCGGCGCCAATGTCGTGCGCAAAGGCCTCGGTCACGGGCGCGCCGCCGACGATGACCTTGACTTGATCGCGCACGCCGGCCGCTTTCAACGCCTCGATCGTCGTACGCATGCTGGGCATCGTCGTCGTGAGCAGCGCCGACAGGCCGACGATCCGGGGTTGATGCGCCTTCACGGCCTCGACGAATTTCTCTGGCGCTACGTCAACGCCCAGATCGACGATCTCGAAGGCCGCGCCTTCCAGCATCATCGTCACCAGGTTCTTGCCGATATCGTGCAGATCGCCTTTCACGGTGCCGATGACGACCTTGCCGGCCGACTGCACGTTGGCCTGCACCAGGTGCGGCTTCAGCAGCGCCAGACCGTCTTGCATGGTGCGCGCTGCGATCAGCATTTCAGGCACGAAGTATTCGCCTTCTTCAAAGAGACGGCCCACTTCCTGCATGGCGGCGATCATACCTTGATTGAGAATGCTGCCTGGGTCCAGCTGGGCGTCGAGTGCGGCCTGGATATGGGCGGTCACTTCGTCCATTTCGCCGTTAAGCACACAGTTGTAGATCTGCTGCAAGCGTTCGTCCATGAGTCCATCCTTTCAATCAGGCACAAAGATTGTGCAAGTCGCGATAGAGTTGCTGCTGCGCCGCCGGCTCGGACACGTAAGTCACGATGATTAGCTTCAAGCCCGGCAGCCACAGTCGTTTAGTCAAAGCCAAGACCTCAGCCGGATCGCCCACCATGCGGGCGTGAACGATCACGCCGGTGTTGACGAATGCGTCGCGGAAGGCTTCGGGGGCGTTGGGATTGGGATCGGTCTGCGGGCTGAAAGCGGCGTCGACCATCAACAGGTTGTCGATCTTCTTCAAGGCCGGGAGCCAACGTGCGTAATTGCCGCACGAATGAATCGCCACGCCGCCAAAGGCTGCGCCGATCTTGACGTTGTCGGCTACGCAGAACTTTTCGAACATGCGCGGCGAGATCATGACGAGGTTGTCGGTGCTCAGGCCCAGACCACGCCCGGTGCGCGCGCTGGCGAAACCGTGACCGGGCCGCGCCAGGCGATCGCCGATCAAATCACTCTGCTGTTGCGTAAAGCGGATCACGACCTCGGTGAGGGCTGCGAGAATCGTTTGTACCCGATCGGGCATCTCGATTAACGCGGCGAAAAATGCGCTGGTGTCGATCAATTCCGTCGCCACATTGAGCGGCGCTTGCAGATCGCACCACGAGATCGGCGCCTGGCCTTGTGTCTGTTCGAGAAAGTATTCGATTGTCTCCAGCGTATAGCGCATGATCGGCACTTCGGCAAAATTGCGGGGCACGAGCGGCGGCACTGCGTCGAGCGCTGGGTAGAGTGGCCGCACCGCGGGCGCTTGTCCCTCGAACCAGTCGTAATCGCCGCCAAAGGCCGCCGCCGTCGTACCGATGCCATACCACGGTTCGAGATAGGTCGGCGCGTCGGTCAGATAGTCGAGCGACTTGAGCAGGCCGCCCAGTTGCAGGCACAGCGATAAGTGTTTGTTGCGGCAGGCATCGCGAAAGACTTCACCCACCCGCACGCGCTGCCACACGGCGAGGCCCTCTGGCTTGCTCAGAAAATCGGCGTAACGCTGCTCGGCTTCGCGGGCCTGAGCTGCGTAGCGAGCTAGATCGAAAGCGCGCGGCTCAACTGGCACGACCGGCATGGCCTGCGCGTCTTTAAGCGTGTAGTTGAATTCCGTTGCTTTCATAGGTTGGTGCCCGGCGTGATCGCCATTGATATAACTCCGTCTAGAACAGATTCCTATTTCGTTTACGACTCTGCTCCGGCTGGATGTAACCATCCAGCCGCACAAACGACGGATGGCATATCCGTCGAGAGCGGGTGGTGCCGTAAATCAACCGGGAAACTGCTCTCGCGTAGCGCGGTTGAGCCCTGATCTGCAGCGCGCCCCGGAACCGCTCGGAAAAGCGGGGCGCGACTGATCGGGCGGGCGCGAGACGACATTCACGTTGCTTTACACCGCCACACCTTCCAACTGCAATTCATCGGCGCGATGACAGCTGACGAAGTGGCCGGGTGTGATCTCCCGATAGACGGGTGGTTCGGTCTTGCAGCGATCGATCGCAAAGGGACAACGTGGATGGAAATAGCAGCCTGACGGGGGATTCGCCGGACTGGGCACATCGCCCTTCAATTCCACGTCGCCCGACTTCACGCGCGGATCGGCGACGGGCACAGCCAACAGCAGGGCCGCCGTGTACGGATGCTTGGGTGCGCGGAACAGCTCCTGCGTTTCTGCCGTTTCGACGATCTTGCCGACGTACATCACCGTCACCCGATCGCAAATGTGTTTGACCACGCTGAGGTTGTGCGCGACGAAGAGATACGTGAGATTTAAACGGTTCTGCAATTCCAGCAGCAAGTTGAGAATTTGCGCCTGCACGGAAACGTCCAGCGCCGAAACGGGTTCGTCGGCCACGACCAGGCGCGGCGTGGAGGCGAGGGCGCGCGCGATGCCGATGCGTTGGCGCTGCCCACCGCTGAAGGCATGCGGAAAACGCTGCAGGAATTCTGGCCGCAAGCCGACCAGGTGGAGTAACTCCGCCACGCGCTCGGTGCGCTGGCGGCGATCTTTCATGCCGTTCATCAGCAGCGGCTCGCCCACAATGTCGAACAAGGTCATGCGCGGATTGAGCGAGCCATAAGGATCCTGAAAGATCATTTGAATCTGCGATCGAATCGGGCGCAGTCCGCGGCGGGAGAGCAGGGCGAGATCGACCAGCGAGTCGTCGGCGTTGCGGAACAACATCTCGCCACTGGTGGGTGTGTAGGCGCGCAGCACGCAGCGCGAGGCCGTGGTCTTGCCGCAGCCGCTTTCGCCGACCAGGCCCAGCGTTTCACCTTCGTTGATAAAGAAACTCACGTCGTCTACCGCGCGGACCTGGCCGACAACTTTGCGCCGAAGCCCGCCGGTTTGGATCGGGAAATACTTGCGTAGATGCTTAACCTCCAACAGAGGCGTGGGAGTAAGTACAGGCAGGTTCGTCACGATGATCGCTCCACGTCGTGATAGAGAAAGCAGCTGACCAGTTGCTGTCCGCCGACGGCTTGCAGGGCGGGCGTGCGCTGATCGCAGCGGCCTTGGATCGCTTGCTGACAGCGCGGGTGAAATGGACAGCCGCGCGGTTTGTTGAAAGGATGCGGAATCGAACCGCTGATGGTGGGCAATTCTTCACGCGGCGTAGAGTTGATGCTGGGGATCGACCGCAGCAAGGCCTGCGTGTACGGATGTTTAGGTGCGTGGAAGATGTCGTCCACCGGTCCTTGTTCCATCACCAGACCCAGATACATCACGACGACGTAATCCGCCATCTGCGCGATGACACCCAGATCATGTGTGATGAAAATGATCGCGGCGTTGCGCTGGGCCTGCAATTCGCGCAGCAGGCGCAGGACCTGCGCCTGCGTGGTCACATCCACCGCCGTCGTCGGTTCGTCGGCGATCAATAAACGCGGGTTGCACGACAGGGCCATGGCAATGATGGCGCGCTGGCGTAGCCCACCGCTCAGCTGCCAGGAATAGGCCGACAGACGCTGTTCGGGCAT
Organism: Thermoflexales bacterium; assembly: GCA_030834825.1. GTDB lineage: Bacteria > Chloroflexota > Anaerolineae > Fen-1058 > Fen-1058 > Fen-1058. The sequence goes on along the minus strand of JAUQXC010000197.1, from coordinate 918 downwards.
GGGGATGCCGACATCGCGCAGTAAGTCGATCGCGATCTGGCGGGCCTCGCGTTTGCCGGCCGGCCGATGGAGCCGGATCGCTTCGATGAGCTGATCGCCGATCGTGTGAACCGGGCTGAAGGCCGACATCGGTTCCTGCGGGATCAGCGCGATCTCCCCGCCGCGGATGGCGCGCATCTCCCGGCCATGCGGATTGAGCTGGGTGAGATTGACGGTTTCTTCGACGGTCGAACCGTTTTGTTTGGATCCTTGGCGGTTCCAGAGAATCTCGCCACCATCGATCCGACCGGGTGACTCCAGAATGCGGAGCACGGCTTTCATGGTGACGCTCTTGCCACAGCCGCTTTCACCGACAATGCCCAACACTTGCCCGGCGTGAACGTCGAAGGTTACACCGTCGACGGCTTTGACCACGCCTTCATCGAGGTGAAAGTAGGCTTTAAGATTGCGAACCGAGAGCAGCGGTGATAGATCTTCCATGTAACCCCTCAGCCCCAACCCTTCTCCCTTTCTTGGAGAAGGGAGAGGGTGATCAGTGACTATACGGATCTGCCGCGTCGCGCAGCCCGTCGCCGACGAGGTTGAACGCCAGCACGGCGATCACCACGACGACGCCGGGCGCTAACAGCCACGCCGCATGCGCAATGGTCTGAATGTTCTGTGCTTCCTGCAAGAGCACGCCCCAACTAATGGCGGGCGGACGCAGGCCCAGGCCCAGGAAGCTCAACGATGTTTCACTGACGATCAGCACCGGGATCGCCAGCGTCGCCGTAGCGATGATGTGGCTGCTGAAGGTGGGCACCATGAGCCGCAGGATGATGCGCATGCGGCTGCAGCCAGCCAGCTCCGCCGCCAGGACGAAATCCTCTTCACGCAGGGACAGGAAGCGGCCACGCACTTCACGCGCCAGCGTTGTCC
>JAUQXC010000196.1 GCA_030834825.1 Thermoflexales bacterium | reverse complement strand
AAGATGATCGTGATGCTCAGGCATTTATTCATGGCTTTTTGATCCTCTGCAGCGTCTCGTCAGACGGGCGTTTGATGGTGGCACCCGCCCCGAGCTTAGGCAGCGTGTCACCCAGGGCGTTCTTCAAGTCAATCAACTTTTGCAGGAGCGCAGATTGCTCACGCTTCATAGGCGGGATGTAGTACGGCTTCTTCTCGTTGCTCATGGTGCTTCATCTTCTTCTCCCGCCGGCAGCGTTGCGGCCGGTCGCCGTCTGTGATGCCGTCTGTGATGCCGTCTGTGATGCCGGCGGGATTCCATTGGGTGTTGTGCTTGGTCTGAAGTCGTCCGTGCCTTAGACAGCCAGTCTCATTTGCTGAGAGTAGAGTCGTCCAGACTGCCCGGTCGATCCGGCTGCTAGAACAACCGCGCCGCAATCGGCCAGGAAGCCGTGAGACCGCGCAGCCGGCCCTGCTCGTAATCGAGTGGCAGGACACGCTTGATGGGTCGATACATCTCCGGTAGATGCGCGACGGTCGTCGTCCACTCCAGCGCACTGGGCGGCTCGTGGTAGCGCCAGATCTTGAGCGTCAAGATCTCGCCGGGCTTGGACTCGATACCGATGAACATCCCGTGCGATAAGCGGTAGTTCCGCTCGGCGTGATCGTCTTCCGAGCGCGCGATCAGACCGGCCAGGATGACGTCCAGCGTGGTGCGGGGTCTAGCGGCGGGCGGTTCCGTCGACACAGGAGTCATGAGCGGCTGAGGTGGCCCGCCTGCCCCTTGCAAAGTTTCGAGGCACGGCAAGCAAAAGCCATTGTCGGTGGCGCCGGGTTGGCCGCAGCCCTTACACGGGGTATTGAGGTGAACGGCGATGTTGTCCATGAGCGTCCTTTCGTCAGTGGGCGTGGCCCATGTTCCCGCGGGAACACAGGCCCCTAGAGAAATGAGTCTTGGGTATTACTTCTTCGCGGGTTTCCCGTGGGGGGCCTTCGGCTTCGCCGTTGACGGCTTCCCCGGCGCGGACTTGGTCGGTGTCGGCTTCGACGGCCCGATCGAACGTGGCTTGCTTGCGGCCTGCACTTTGGCGCGGATCTGCTTCCCGCACTCGGGGCAATACACCTCTTTCAACTCAGCGCCCACTTGCTTCACGCCCCAGCCTGCGGTGCGATCACGCTGGGTGATCTCGGCGGTGGACGTGAACTTGCCGCAGTGCCAGCAATTCGAAGCGGTGTGGTGGATGGGCGGCTCGCTCCAGTTCTTCGGGAGGGAGACTTCGAACACCTTCTGGGCGAGCGTTTCCAGGCGGTCGACGGCATGGGAGAAATTGAAGTCGATCTGGAATTTTCCGCCGATCACGGCGTGGGTCGCGCGCTGCAGCGCAATACGCAAGCGCCGACCGGCCGGGGACTGGTCCTGACTATTCGCCTGGATGAGGTTGGCCATTTCCGGCCAGTCTGCCAGCGACAATTGCGTATGGCTCACCACGAAGTCGGCCGCGAACTTCAACACGCCCCCATCGATCGTCAGCTTGCCGGCGATGAAGTGGGCCGCCTTCTCGATCAGCCAGGCCACGTCATAGCGGGCTTTCCGCAACGCCGCCTTCTGCTCACGGCGTTTGGCACGCTCGCGCTCTTCCGCCGCCAGACGTTTAGCCTTGGCCGCCTCGCTCTCATCGGCAGGCACAATGGTCTTGGCCGCCGGCGTCGCCTGCGGCTTGGTCACCGACGCAGGATCGATCGTGGCCAGGAACACCACCGCGGATCCCAGTTTGTTCTTGTGCTCCCAGATGCTGCCCTTAAATTCCACCGGCCCCGTCAACCGTAAATGCGCGGGCGGCTTCTTCAGCCAGGCATTGATCGTCGCAGAAATGTCCCAGCGGATATCGACCACCGTGAACGACTCGCCGGGTGCGACCACGGGGATCTTGAACTTCTGTGAGACACGCTCTAGTTCGAGTGCCGTCCACGCAGATAACTTCGCCGCGTGACAGCGCAGGTTGGCGCAACGGCGCACCGTTTCGAGGAAGAACGGACAATCCTTGCACGCCGGCATTTCCAGCGTCCCCGCTGGGTCGGTGGTGGCGATGGGCTGGGCGGGCCAATCGAGTTTCCAGAGATCGCGCTGGACCTCGACCGTCAACTTCCCGACGAGATCGTCGATCACCTCTTCCGGATCTTGCTGCCAACCCTCGGCCTCGGTGTCCGTGGTGGCTTGAATGATGCTCTGCGCCGCCTCCACCAATTTCTTCTCCGGCACGGCCTTGGCGATGGGCACCAACGATCGCGCGTACCGCATCGGCAGTTGGTCCGATCCCGAACCGATCAGTGTCTGGACCTTGGCCGGCAATTTGGTCAGGTTGCGCGTATTCGTGATCGTCACGCGCGCCTTGCCGACCTGTCGCGCGATCTGCTCGTCGGTCAGATGAAACTCAGTGTGCAGCTGCTGGTAGGCCCGGGCCTCTTCCGCCGGCGACAGATCTTCGCGCTGCACGTTTTCGATCAGCGCGAGTTCCAGGCGCTGGCGATCGTCAACGATATCGCGGCGCACGAGACAGGGCACGGCGGTGAGACCGGCGATCTGTGCCGCCCGCCAGCGGCGTTCGCCGGCGATGAGGTGATAGCCCTGCCCGTTGGGTTCCACGATCAGGGGCTGCTGGAGGCCGTGCGCCTGGATGGAAGCGGCTAACTCCTGCAGCGCGGCCGGATCGAACGCTTGGCGCGGCTGGCGCGGATTGGGCGTGATGGCGGTAACGGCGATTTCGACCATATCGAGAACGGGTGACGTCGTCATGCTAGGCTCCTCTTGAAAGTTTGCAGTTGGGCTGTTCCCGCGGGAACAGCGGGTTGGATGATCCAGCGTCCTGCGCGGTCGCGCGTAGCCCCAGAGAATTTGCAGGCGGTGGACCCGCCGGCCGCGATCTTGAAACGCGCGCTGAAGTTCAGGGTCCTGCGGCCTGTCCGGCGACCCCGGCTGGCCGTGGGTTCGCGGGGCGGTTAAGCGTCCGCCATCAGCGAACGCAGATCGGGATCGGTGTTGTGCAAGATCAAATTGCGGCCGTCGGCCAGCCGGCTGTAAATGTGATCGGGCAGGCTGGCCGGATCGGAGTTCAGCGCGAGCACCGTGCCGCTCAAGCCATCGAGCGCATCGCGATAGCGCCGCGACATGAGCATCGTCTCGAACTCCTCGTACCACTCGGTCACCTTGAGTTTGTCGAACTCGTCGATGGCCAGCACCGGCACCGCCTTCAAGCGCTTAATGAACTGATAGGCATCCTCAGCGCCGTCACGGCCCTGGTGCAAGGCCCGCACGTAGTCGACCAAATCTTTCATCTCGATGTACACGGCCTCGACGTGGCGCTCGGCGCAGGCGTTCACGATGCCTTGCAGGATCAACGTCTTCGCATTGCCGCTGCCGCCCCAGACCGTCATGATCTTCGCCGGTCGCTTCACGAATGAGCGCGCCACGTCGACGATCAGGTCCGTCATCCCGCCGGTCGGCTCGATGTCGTCGAGGTTGACCAGGCGCTCGCCGGGCGTGAGGCCGCTGATCGACTGTAGCCGGGCCGAGCGGGCGCCCGCGGTGCATTCGCAGTGAAAGAGTTTTCCGAAGCGCGGGTCCTCGTGATCGGTGATCTTCAGGGAGTAGTAGCCGGTGCCGCCACAACCAGGACACTGCGCATCGGGCGAGACGGCTGGGTGACCTTGCAGCCGGCCTTGAAACAGATGCTGCTGCATCACCGCGCCGTACTCAGCGATCGCCTGCTTGGCCAGTTCTCTGCGCACATCGTCGCGCGTTAATGCGCGCGGCGAGTTCTCGCCGGGCCACGTCAGCTGGATCGTCAGGTCGTTGACGACTGGGTTGGCTGGTTGTGCTTGAGTGAGTGTCATTCAGGTACATGCTCCATTTCTTCGCGACGTCGGCGGGCTCGGGGCGCTGGCCCTGCTTGCCGCGAAAGTCTGCCCGTTTCCACCAGGACCAGAAGGCCCGCACCTGCTCGGGTGTGGCCTCCACCTTGCGCAGTTCCGCGGCCGTCCGATTCAACTTGCCGCGGGCCGAGTCGGTGAGTTTCCGCCAATCCCGTAAGGGCGGCGTCAGGCCTGTCAGATCGGAGAGGGCTTCAAAGAGTAGGTCGGATTTCTTTGAACCAGCCTCCGTCTGCTCGGGTTGGTTGGTAACAGTCGGTTCGTTGATGGGCGGTTCGTTCGCAGTTGGTTCGTTCATAGGTGGTTCCTCGTGTTCGCTCAGGCGACGGATGATGTACCCGGCGGTGTTGTCCAGTTCGGCGCCGTCCTCTTCGATCAGGCGCCG
>JAUQXC010000195.1 GCA_030834825.1 Thermoflexales bacterium | reverse complement strand
GACAGCGTCTGATTCCTCTTTGCCCTTGTGGCTCGCCATTTACATTCGCAGTGAATACCTCCCCGACTAGTGCCTATGCCTGTTTCTAACTCATTGGCGACCAGTCACTCCACCGTCATCTCACGTAGAGCGCACCAGCCTGTAACGGCACCGACAGAGCACAATTTGCCGTTACACCTTACGCCCTTCGTGGGACGACAGGCTGAGCAGCAAACCTTGCAGCGCCTGTTCGATCAGGCCCGTTTGATCACGGTTGTGGGACCGGGCGGTGCGGGGAAGACGCGGCTAGCGATCCACGTCGCTCACCAGATGTATAAACGGTTCCAGCACGGCGTCAGTTTTGTGTCGCTGGAGACCACCACAACGCCGGACGCCTTGGTCTTTGCCCTGGCAGAAAAGCTGCGGCTGCCGACGTATCGGGGTGTTGATCCACAACGCCAGTTGCTTGATGCCCTGCGTTACAAACAGTTGCTCTTGCTGCTGGATAACTTTGAACAGCTGATCGCACATGCGACCCTGTTGATCGATATTTTGCAGCACGCACCGCAAGTTCAGATTCTGGTCACCTCGCGTGAACGGTTGAACCTGCAAGTCGAGTTCATCCTAGAAGTCAACGGCTTGGAGATGCCCACGCAAGAGAGCTGGCGGGCCGTCAAGAGTTCTCAAGCGGCTCAACTGTTTTTAGGCGCGGCTCAACGGGTGTGTCCCGGTTTCGCCATCACCGCCGACAATTGGAAGGCCATCCTGCACCTATGCCGATGCGTGGACGGCCTACCGCTGGCTCTGGAGTTGGCGGGTGCTTGGGTGCGATTGCTGAGTTGCGAAGAAATCGTTCAACACATCGAACAAGATCTGGATTTCTTGACGGTGTCCTGGGCCGATATCCCACTACGTCAGCGCAGTTTGAAGACGGTGCTGAAAACCTCGTGGGATTTGTTGACCCAACGCCAACGCCAGGTACTAGGTCAATTGACGATTTTTGCTGACGGCTTCACGCGCGTTGCGGCTTATCAGGTGGTTGGTGCTAGTTTATCCATTCTCTCCACTCTAGTTGATAGATCACTCATCCAGTGGCACGCCGACTTAGCACGCTATCACCTTCATCCGTTGCTGAAGCGCTTCATCGAACAACAGGGGCAACCGGGTGATGAGATCCAGGCGGCAGCCTGCCGAGCACACCGCTTATATTTCTTAGAACTGGTACAGCATCAGACAGCAGCGTTGTATGGACATCATCCTGATCGTGCCGCGGCCGTGATCGGCGCAGAGATCAAAGACATTGTCGTTGCTTGGCAGGGGGCGCTGGCCGCGGATGACCTTGCGGCGCTGGCGGCTAGTCTGGATGGTCTGTCGCGATTCTACGAACTGCAGAGCCGATACCACGAAGGCCAGACCCTTTTTGCGCAGGCCATTGAGCAGTTGAGCCAACACGTTCCATTCTCTGCCGAAGACGAACTGATGGTGAATCGTCTACGGATTCAGCATGGCAAGTTTCTTTGCTTGCTGGGCGATCTGACACAAGCGGAGGTCCTTCTGCAGCAAGTGCTGGCGGTGTTCCGAACGGGTGTTGACCACGGTGACATCATTCATTGCCTAATCTGGCTGGGTCGCATCACCAACTATCAGGGCCGAAATGAGTCTGCCTGCACTTTACTCGCTGAAGCCGCAGAGCGCGCGCAACAAATTCATCACCTCTTTTACGAAGCCAGGAGCCGACTTTATTGGGGCATTACGCTGCGAGATCTGGGACAGTTCACTGCGGCGGAGCAACAAGATACCCAGGCGTTGGCGCTCTATCGCACTTTAGGCGATCGGCAAGGTGAAGGCGCGGCGCTGCGCGTGCTGGGTGACGCCTTTTTTGAGCAGCGCAACTACGAACGGGCTGCGCCCTTTATTCACCAGGCATTGTCCATCGATCGCGAGCTGCATGATCTCTCTGGTGAAAGTCTGAGCCTGGGACTGTTGGCCGGCATTTACTATTATCAGGCGCGCTATGCCGAGGCTAATACCTATGTGGAACAAGTGTTGTTGCTGATGCGACAAGTTGGCGACCGGCACATGGAAGGCATTTGTCTGAGCAATCTAGGGTGCAATTGGCAATCGCTTGGCGCTTTTGTCGAAGCGGACGCGTGCTTCGCGCAAGCCCTCGTTCTCTTTCGTGAGTTGGGCGCACGCCGCCTGGAAGGAAATGCGTTAGCTTGTTTGGGCCTACAGCGCGGCTGGCAGGGTGACTATGTTCAGGCTCGTGACTACAGCCAACAGGCGCTCGATATCGCTTTGGCATTAGAGGATCAATCGGGCCAGGGCATGGCCGCGACTGACCTGGGACATGCGCTGGCAGCCCTGGGACAATTGGCAGAAGCCGAGCAGCTCTATCGGCAGGCGTATACGGTGCGCCAACAGATTGGACAGATTCCTCCTGCCATCGAATCTTTGGCAGGGCTAGGAGCGATTGCCGTGCAGCGTGGCGATCTGGCTCAGGCCGCGCCAGTAGCCGACGAGCTGCTTGCTTATTTGACCCAGCAGCCGTTGTATGGCGTTGATGATGCTTTGGGCGTTTATTGGACACTCTATCAATTGCTCCAGATGTTGGGGGATTCGCGGGCAGCGGAGTGGTTCGAGCGAGCCTATCGTTTGCTGCAAGAGTATGCCAGCCGGATTTCTCCGGACAGTTTGCGCCGCTCCTTCTTGGAAAACCTCCCGGCGCACCGCAAGATCATGCGAGAGCGAGCCTTGCGACCGGTTGAGGATCTGCCTCCCGATCTGACGCGCCAGGAATTCGCTGTGTTGCGCTTACTGGCCGCCGGGCTGACTAATCACCAAATTGCCGCTCAGTTGCAGGTCACATTGGGCACCGTCAAAACCCACGCGCATCACATCCTGCAAAAGCTGCAAGTTCAAAATCGCACTCAGGCCGTAGCCCGGGCGCGCGAGTTGCATTTGCTGTAACCTCCACACTCCTGACCGATCCTCCAAAAAATCTATCTTTGGATAGACGACAAAATTCCTCTGTCTGGGTATCCTACCAGCCAAACTTATTCCGCAAACGACCCTGTGACATGTCCATTTTATGACATGCCTAACGCGATGGGTTCATCATCGGTACATCATTATTCAATCGGCGACTGACATGAATCTGCTCCTTCACACCTTCACGCGAGCGGACAAGTTCACCTGGAAGGTAAAGTGCCTATGTCAGGGTGAACATATCACATCATCAGGAGAAAATCATGAAGACTCTCACATCGACCAAGATCGTTAGTATCATCGGGTGTGTGTTGGCAGTGGCCCTTGTCCTCGGGCTGGGGTTGACTCATACTCCTCAATACGTTCAAGCCCAACCGGCCGCGAAAATGGCCCAAGCGGGTAGCAATGCCGCGCTGGGTTGTCGCGTGACCAAAGGCCCTTCTCAGTCTCTGCCGAACGGTCAGGCGACGGCGCTGGCCTTCGACACCCAGATCAACGATACCGCTTCCAATGACGATTGCTGGACACCCACCGAGCCGACACGGTTATATGCTCGCGAAGCAGGATACTATCTAGCTGGTGGAGCCGTTACGCTCAAGTCGGCACAGCGCTCAGGGAGAATTTCTCTCATTGTCCGACGAGGTGGTGGCAATTGGATTCAGGCTCAAAGCGCGCATGTGCATGCCGTGGATGACAGCATCTACTCCGTCGCGACGGGCATGTTCTACATGAACGCGGGCGAGTACATCGAGATCGTGGTCTATCACATGCTAGGTGATGGAATCCAAACTTATCAAAGCAGCGGATGTGAGCACTGCGTTAATGGCTGGTTAGTGAGGAAGGGCAATTAGTCTTCCTTGTTCTGCATTTAGCGAGCTGTCCAAATGCCCAAAGCCTAAAAGGTTCAAATTCTTTAGGCCTCTTGTCTATTACAACAAGTGATCAACTGGCAGGTGCCAAAGGAGTTTTTATTATGATTCACAAAAATCGATACCTATATACAGCATGCTTTCTGCTTCTCGTGGTCGCCTTTGCACTGTTTAGTCATCAACAGACAGTTGCCCAGAGTTGGAATGCTACTGTCGATGCTCGAGCAAATATATTTCGTGCCGGTGAGGTTGCTCCTCCTCCATTAACCGATTTTCCTGGAGGAGCAGGCGAGCCACCTCAATGCCTGGCCGTTCCTTTTGGCGTTGGAAAAATTCTCTCTTTTCCACAAATAGAGGGGCAGTTGATATGGAATAAATGGGGCCCCTATTATGGATCGGAGGGTATTCCAGGTCAGAGCACCAATTTGCTTCGCTATCATGGAATAGCTGGCCTCGTCCATGATAACAGAGACCTCTTCCTTGTAGGCGTCTTTTTGGATTCTAATCCGCCGACGGGAACTCCACCATCATCCCTTCATTTTTCATCAACTAATGCTACGGGGGTGATCAATGACTCTTCTCGGCAAATTGCACCAGCGCTACGTCAAGTTTTTTTTATCGGGGATGGACGTACAAACACTGGAGATGAACAACAATTCATTGTTCCTAGTGGTGCCACACGCCTCTGCCTAGGTTTTGCGGATGGCTCACGCGCCGATAGCGTACCCGCCTCCCCAGGAAACTATGATGATTACAATTCCGGGCAACTAAAGGTGCAGCTCAGTCTCGGAACACTCCCACCTACTCCTACGCCATGGCCAAGCCCTACCCCAGGTCCTACACCTACTAGCGGTGTCAATTTTTCAGGAGAAAACGTCAAGTACTATCCTATCGAAGGAGAAATACGAACTGGAAAAGAACTGCGCGAGCATCTTAATGGTGCGAGTGGATGGGCAGGTCTCACGACTTGGGAGGTAACACGCTGGTCTTATGCAGGCTCCTCACAACAACCCCAGGGCTGCTTTCTGCAGGGCGTTGAGGTAAAACTAACAGCGACTATGACGAT
>JAUQXC010000194.1 GCA_030834825.1 Thermoflexales bacterium | reverse complement strand
ATGCCCATTCGAGTACGGTGGTACACCCACCGCATGTGGCGTTGATCACACGTGCGCAGGTGAAGACCGATCGCAAAGCAGCGTTGAGCCTGGCGCAGTTGCTGGCAGCAGGGTTGCTCACCAGTGTGTGGATTCCGCCGCAGGAAGTTCGTGACTTGCGTGCCCTGTTGGCCCAACGCTACAAAATGGTGCGCATGAAAACGATCTCAAAGAATCGGCTGCATGCGGTGCTGCATCGCCATCACTTTGAGCCGCCAGAAGAAGGGGCAATGTTTTCGCCGGAACGACGTGGTTGGTGGGGAGCCTTGCCGATCACCCGATTGGAACTGACGAATCTGCAAAGCAACTTGGATGCACTGGCTTTCACAGAACAACAGATCGATCGGCTGACGATGTGCCTGGCAGAACTTGCTGGACGTGATGAGCGTATGCCCCTGTTAGTCCAGTTGCCGGGCCTCGGCTTGATCGGCGCGATGACGATTCTCGCCGCGATTGGCGACATCACACGCTTCGCGAGTGCCAAGCAGTTAGTCGGCTATGCGGGCTTAGGCGCGCGTATCCATGACAGTGGCAAGTTGTATCAAACAGGACGCATCACCAAAGCCGGACGACGCGACTTGCGCTACACGATGGTCGAGGCGGCCAACAAGGCAGCACGCTCGCATTCGCGCTGGAAAGCCGAACTGGAGCGTCTGGAGCCGCGCCTGGGTCGCTCGAAAGCCATCGTGGCGATTGCGCGTAAACTGCTCGTGGTCGTATGGCATGTGCTTACCGAAGAGACGGCGGATCGCTTCGCCGATCCGGTGCAAGTGGCGAAATTCTTGTACGCGCACATCTTTGATGTGGGCGCCAAGAATTTGCCGAACGGTGAACGCCCACTGGCTTACACACGCCGGCAATTGGATCGGCTGGGCTTAGGCCGCGAGTTGACGCATCTGCCCTGGAGTGGCAAGCAATACACGCTGCCGCCGTCCAATCAGACCGCGTAATGCGCTAACGGGTTCACTCCACTGATTGTTAAAGTACTCTGTGGCGAGATGCTGTGGGCAGACCGACATCTCGACGATGGGGGACGTGTGCTGCCAGCGGCAAATGGCGCATTCAAATTGCCTCTTGCTCCCCGCCAGGATCAGCCGTATACTGGGTTTACCCCAAAGGGAAGGCGAGAGGAAGTCGTTGCTATCGGCAAGTGCTTCGTCTCGTCTTTCAATTTAGGCAAAACCCGATCAGCTTGTGCCCGTCATCCACTCTCCTGACACAATGGGGCCTGATCACTGAGTGATACCTGAATCGATGCGCCCATGTACCAATCATTTCCCTTAAACCAAAGGAGAACGCCATCTGCAAATTGATGTTTGGTCTTTGTGTTGGCATAGACTACCCTTAAAGTGTAATCCCCCGTGAAATCGCTTTGATGCTCTTCAAATGGTCCAAACTGAGCCAACACTTCATGAACCTCAGCGCGTGTCATTCCTTCTTTCAGGAGCTCACAAAACACATGACGGCGCTGCTCCTCGGCCGCTGACAGATCTGTACGATCGATAACGACCTCTCTGACAATTGCCGCGATGAACAACAGCGCAACGCCCACAGCAAAGTAATTTTCGATCTTGACTCGCATGCTCATCCTCCTACAAACTTGATCAGTTCTACGATGTCTGGCCTACTCCTTCAAGTTCGCTCGAATCCACGCCGCCGGATCAAAGTCAGGTTTGGGCAATTTGATATCGGCACGGCAATACCGGGGGTATATGAGGTCCTGAAGTGCACCAGCCTCTGCCAACGCATCTCCGAGCTGGATAGCCTTGTTACCCAAGTCATAATCGGGTTTTGAAATCCCGCTTGGAGGAGGGGCCTCATCCTCAGGGGAGTTGATGAAATCATAGTCCTCCCAATATTCTTGCTGATCATGTCCCCAATTACCAAAATCGGCATAACCCATTCCGTCAAAGTAGCGTACTGCCACATAAAACCAGAAGTGGTACGCTTGACCGGCTGTTTTATCCCAATACTCTTTTCGCCAATCGCCTCTGAGTGAATGTTTCCAGCCAAGTTTGTTCTTTGCCGGTTCATTTCGATAAGGTAGCCAATTCGGCTCAATAAAATACGGGCTGGAACTATGGGAATATGGTCCTTGGCGCCAGAGAGGAGGATTATTCGGTTCCATGCCATTTATCACATGAGTCGTTCCCCACAACATTCCGCGTATATCATAATCGAACAGCGGCATAGCGTAATCGATGAGTTGCGCAAATCCCTCAACAGGAAGCAACTCGCCAGCCGTCACGCTTTGTTTGATCAGGTATGCCTTCGTATGGAGGAATGAGGCTCTAATTCGGCACGCTAAGCTGTTACTGTCTTCACAGATAACCATTCCACTGGGATCGGTGTACTTGACAGGATTCCCTAATCCGTATCCAAACCCATTCATCGAACCGGATCGTATCACATCCCCGCTCCACGGATCGCGTGCGAGGAAGATGCCCAGCGTCGGCTGCATGTAGCGCGCCCGCAGGAAAAGCAACTTAATGTAAGTATCGTTAC
>JAUQXC010000193.1 GCA_030834825.1 Thermoflexales bacterium | reverse complement strand
TTCGAGATCGACTTCTTCGCCGGTGACGGTCTTGATCACATCCGGCCCGGTGATGAACATGTGGCTCTGCCCGTTGGTCATGATGACGAAATCGGTGAGGCCGGGTGAATAGACCGAGCCGCCCGCGCACGGGCCGAGCATGACGCTGATCTGCGGGATGATGCCGCTGGCCTGTGTGTTGCGCCAGAAGAGTTCGCTGTACGCGGCCAGCGAGTAGACGCCTTCTTGAATGCGCGCGCCGACCGAGTCGTTGAGGCCGATGACGGGCACGCCGCTGTCTAGCGCCAGATCCATGATCTTGGCGACCTTCTGTCCCTGCACTTCCGAGAACGATCCGCCGAGCACGGTGAAGTCCTGCGCGTACACGGCTACTTTGCGCCCGTCGATCTTGCCGAAGCCGACGATGACACTGTCGCCGGGATGATGCGCCTCGCGGCGGGCCGCTTCGGCGGCCAGGCCGAAGTCGCTGTGGCGCTGCGCCATGTAGGGATCGATCTCCTGGAACGTGCCTTCGTCCAACAGGGCGGCGATGCGCTCACGCGCGGTGTGTTTGCCTTTGGCGTGCTGCGCTTCGACGCGGGCCGCGCCGCCGCCTTGCGCGATCTGGTCGCGGTGTTGATTCAGTTCGTTGAGAAGATCGTCGTGGGTGGGCACCGGAGCTCCTGCTATATTCTGACGTTCAACACGGCGTCCATGTCACGCAGTTCGACGCGATAAGGCCGCCAACGTTGGTTGATTATCAGGCTGGTAATAAAGGGGCCAAGATACTTCAGGTTCACACAACCATTGGCATCGGTGACGCCCTCGTCTGCTCGTCCCGCTTCATAAATCACACGGACCCGGGCCCCGGCCACGCGTTTGTTGTTACTATCCGATAGGATGATTGAGATCATTGGATCAGCCATGAGATTAACTCCGCCAGTCGCCAATGCCGCTCCACCACCGCTCGACGAAACCGAGCGCGTCGGAGAAGCCGCTTGAGCGGCCCAGTTCTTGAACTTGGTGTGCCACTTTGCGCATCAGATCCATGCCACCCAGCCAGTTGAGCTCGCTGCCGATGCGGCGTGCCTCCGCACGATCTTCTTCCAACGTGCGAGCCGCCTTGGCTTTTTGCGCCAGGCTGAGCAGCTGCTGCGTCCACTGTTGTTCTTGGGATTTCCGATCACGGGGCGGCTTAACCCGAGCCAGTCGCTGCTGGATGTCGGCGCGTTCAGGCGCATGGCGTAAGGCCTCGGTGTAACATTCAGCCGCGGGCAGGCAGGGAGCTTCAAGCGCTGCCTGTTCGGGATAAAGCAACTGCTGTGCCAGATCGCCCAGCTTGGCCCAGGTTTCAGCCGTTTCATGGGCTGAATTGAAATGTACCTCGGGCATGGCGTCCACATAGCGACGATGGCGGCCCAGGGCGGCGATCATCTCCTCAGGATCGTCCCGAGAGGAGTCAAGCGATCGCAGCTCATTGTTGAGAAACATGAGTAACTTCTCGCGCGAGTAGCTACTACTTTGCCACATGAGGCCTCCTGTAAATGAAATCGCCAATCCTACTTATTACTTCCGCATCCTGCAGAGCGATGAGGCGTTCACGCGCGGTGAGTTCGCCTCGATCGTATTGCCCCGCCACCTTGTTGCACTTGTGCGAGGTGTTGATTCAATTCGTTGAGAAGATCGTCGTGAGTGGGCATCTTATCTCCACGGAATTCGGGCCAAGGCAAAAAGCATATGTTCAGTGCCTCAATATCACGGGCAAATAAAGAAACTGAGGCGGCGTAACAGTCGCTGTGGGTGTCAAAGTCGGCGTCGGTGTAGGGGTTAGAGTATGTGTCGCGGTAGGGGTCGGCGTTGGTGTCGGTGTAGGTGTTAAAGTATGTGTCGCGGTAGGGGTCGGCGTTGGTGTAGTCAAGCAAGCGTCGGGCGGATTCAAGGCCAATGCTGGATTTGCAAAATACTTCCACCAGTCGTTCGCCACGCTGTCTGGGCCGCAAGCGGGATTGGCGGGCAGATGGCTAAACCAATAGCCCAGATAGGCCAAGTGATCGCAGCTCCAGGCCGAACAAGTAACCGGTTGTACCGCCGGCGGATCGCTAAGATTGGGATAATTGGCAAAGTCGTCGCAGTTTGTGTTGACGGTGGCGGGATTATTGTAGTTATAGTCGCTGGTGGCGTTCGGAGGAAAATGGATGTTGCCGCAACCACTATAGGCATAATTGGGTGACAGATGTTTCACCAGCGCGAACCGCTCCCAGTTGTGGCTCGTGCGATTCTGCTGCCAGCTGCCATAGACCTCCGTCATGGTGGATTCAGTTCGATGGCCAAAGTTGTGAACTGCTTCTGGCACAGCGCGCTCGGGGCTAGGTCCCATGATAGGCATCAGCCGGTTGCACGCCGTGGGACCGGGAACAGGCGGTGAGTTGTACCAGTAAGCGCCGGGCCCCACCAGTGTCGATTCCCAGAAGCCAAAATAGGGTCCGTTGTAGACCCACAGTTCATCGATTTCGCCACGATTCAACTTGCCACAGAAGTCAAGCCCGGGTGTGTTCACAATTTTGGTGTAATTCACCATGGCTGATGAGGGCGGCGGGATTTGATGATTAAGGACGGCGAGGTAAGTTGTTTCTGTGTAACGGAACCCGTCGGTCAATTCAGGCCAGCCGTCGGTAAGGATTGTGGTATAAGCCACTTCATATTGAACGTGGTTGTGACTCGCCTGTTGAAAGAAATCGATCGTACCCTGCGTGATCGCGGCGTGTGAATTCCAATTTAGGTAGTCGCTGAGCGACTGCGTATTGCTCAGCACGGGATCGTAGACCAGCACATAGACCTTCTTTACTTCCGTGACGGCGGTATAACTTTGTATTTCCGTCTGGTAAAGCGGCAGGTGCTGCTCGGCTAGATCCTCGAAAGAGCCTACCTGTGTCCGCGAGACAATGGCATTCGTCGCGCGATCGATGGTGACCAACTCTTCGCCCTCTGGCCCCCACACGTAAGCGCTGCCCCAGCGAGGGGAAGTTTCTCCCGGCGCTGGTGAGGAGGTAGGGTCACTCAACTGCTTGGGTGAAGTTCCGCCTTTGAATGAGCTCGCTACCAGGCGGCTGGTAGATAGGGCGATCAGAACCAGGCAAAGGATGCTAATGAATAAGGGTAAATGTTTGCGTCGGATTGGCATGTGATCAATTCCTGGAATCAAAATTAAGTGTGGACATCTCAAGTTGATCTATGTGGTGTTGATTCAGCTCGTTGAGGAGATCGTCGTGAGTGGTCAATGCGTCTCCAATCCGGCATGGCATGAGTATGCTGAGCTGGAATCTCCATATTTGCTCATTTCAAAATGGACGGCAAATACACCCGCTGGCAGGTGATCGATTGATGAGGCAGGTTAGCCAAGCGGGCGGAAGGCACGCTGCCGCTGCCCTCACTTGCCAGCGAGAAGCGTCCGCCCGCCATTAATTGATCGCTCGTCGGCGCCAGAGCCAATACACGATCGCTTACACCCTGCGTCCCGACGGGCAACCAGAAATCACAGGCTGGATTATAGCGGGCGAGGTTGTAGATCTCACGTCCACCCGCATAGGTGAAATCGCCGCCGACGTATATGTCGCCGTCGGCATGCGGGCCAATGGCATAAACAATGCCGCCATAGCCCCCGCCATAGACGCCGCCCGTCATCGGCCGCCAGGTGTTGTCCAGCGTGTTCAAGCGCCGGATGCGATTGGGCGCAAACGTTCCGCCGACGTAGAGATCGTCGCCGGACAGGGCGAGTGCATACACGTTGGCACTCGCGCCGCTAATGCCCGACCATTGATTGTGCAGCGTGTCCCAACGCACCAGACCATCGAAATTGCTGCCGCCATTCGGATAAAATCCTCCGCCAACATACACATCTGTGCCATGCACGGCGATGGCATCGACGTAGTTTTTGAGGCCGGGATTCACGGTCGTCCAGGTGATGGCGTTGGTGTTCAGCACCGCGAAATAATCAGTGGCTGGTCCGTCGGGCCAGCCGACGCGATCGAAATATCCGCCAACATACATTCTTGTGCCGGTGATCGCCAGCGCAGACACCGAAGCGGTGACACCTTCTTTGCCGCCCGAGTTGATCGGCGACCAGGTTTGTCCGCCGGTATCCCATTGGGCGATATAGTGTGCAGTGTTTCCGCCCGCACTGGTGAAGCGACCGCCGACGTACAACGTGTTCCCTTGCAGCGCCAGCGCCAGCACATGAAAATCAACGCCCGCACCCAGGGCTGACCAACTGCTGCCATTCCACCTGGCGATGTAGTTGGCAGCGATCGGTCCGGCGCGCGTGAACTCGCCACCTACATACGTGTCAGTGCCGCTGATGACTATCGTGTTCACATCCCCGTCGAGCCCGTTGCCGCCCAAACCACCGAACAAGGCCGACCAGGTAGCATTGGTCAAATTCAAATCAGCCGCGCGCATCGTCGTGGTCGATCCGGCCGCAGTGAATGTGCCGCCAACATACAGATGATCGTTCGCGTAAGCCAGCGACTGGATCGTTGGATATTGAGGGCCAGCCAGCTCAGCGCCGACCTGTACCCAGTTGCCGCCACCAGAGTTCCAGCGCAATATTTTAGTGTCGAAGCCCGCGGCATAGAGGCCCTGACTGTTGGCGTTGAGCGCGTGGATGGTGAAGTAGGTGCCGGTGCCCATGGCGTGCCATGATCCATCCCAGCGAAAAACACTGGTGCCATTACCGTTGTTGTAACTGCCGCCCGCGATCAACTCTGCGCCATTCATGGCCAGCGCGTAGGTTGTGCCGGTATCCGGCCCGCTGCCCAGGGCCGACCACGTATTGGTACCGATATTCCATTGTGCCACGCTCGAGGCGGCGCTCCCACCCGCCTGGGTGAACCCGCCGCCCGCATAGAGCACGGTACCGCTGATTGTCAGCGCATGCACCGCGCCGTTTACGCCGCTGCCCAGCGTCGACCACGCCCCCGTGGTGAGATTCAAGCGCGCTGTGTTGGTCATCGTTTGTCCGGCGATCCAATCGATCACGCCGCCCACATACAGATCGTTGCCGCTTTTAGCCAGGGCATTGACAAAACCATTGACGTAGCTCAGCGAAGTCCACGTATTGCTGATCGTGTTCCAGCGGCTAAGGTAGCCCTCGCCGCCGACGTAGAGGTCGTTCCCGTCGACGAGCAGCGCTGTGACGGCCTCCGGCGCGCCTTCTCCGAGTGGCGACCACGTCTGCGTGTTGAGATCGTAACGGGCGATGTACTGCGCCTCGACGTTACCCGCTGCGATGAAGCCGCCGCCCACGTACACGGAGTTGCCGCTGACGGCGACGGCGTTCACATCAGCCGATAGGCCGCGCGGGCTGAACGTGGTGGCCCAATCAAGATTGGTCGCTTGAGGCGCAACAAGTTGCGGCGCGACAGCTTGCGGCGTGGCGAAGGCAACGTTGCCCGCGCTCAACAAAACGATCAAGCCGGATACGACGAGCGAGAAAATCTGGCGCATGGGTTGACCTCCATCGGAATGTGGCTTATTTCTCCCCTGGCTCATTGTTCGCAGGCATAGACCCACGCAAAGATTTTGGACACGGATTGCACGGATAAATGCGGATTGCTTTCTTCCATTAATTCACTTTTGACGATGCCTCAACTTCCGATGCTATTCCGTTATCAATAAGACCTTCAAGGGAACACCGGATCGTTGGATTCAAGATGAGCATTGATGGCGGATTAAGTGTCGACCCTCACCCCAGCCACCCCCGCTCCGCTGCGCTTCGGGGGCCATGGTCTCCCTGGCGGCCAGCCGTCCCGCCACTTCGTGGACACGGGAAGGGAGAGGGGGCGCACCATCCCCGCTCCCATGTAGGGAGAAGGTTAGCATAGGGGTAGGTGCCGGCTAAAATGAGAATTGCTGCCTCGCCACGCCTGATGGCCGATTGCGCTGATCATCTTGCCTTGCCTGCCAGCCACCAACATCTAATCCGCTCCCGACGAGTCTCTCAAGCCCAATGATATTTCGTTATCGATAGGCTGTCGAGGAAACATGTTTCGGTGGGTTCAAGATGAACGCTGATGGCGGATTAGATTTCGGCCCCACCCTCTCATTCGTTGATGCTGTGCCTTTGAATCCATGTTCAATTCGCGGTTGTTTCACCCAGCGTGTTTAGGTCTTACTTCAATCAGACAGACTCATCGGCCGTGCTGGTTAACCTCTATTCGCAAATCTACGCCCTTGATTATTTCTTGCGCCTCGATCAATCGTGCGCCCTCAGCCGCAAGTTTGTAGTTAATCACGACATCCGGAGTATGCAGTGGGTTAATCGACATGTCGATTTGCGTTAGCACGCAAGTCGCGACACGCTTTGTCTCAGGATGAATCACAACACTTGCTGATGCACCGTAACTCGTTTCATTGGATTGAATTGCTGGAATTAGCTTGTCTAATCCAAAGTGTCCGTTTCCATCAATGCCGAACTCGAAAATCTTATTAGGCGGCTCAACTTTGATTGAGAAAAATGGTGAGCGTGCCGTACCTCTTCCTAGATTTTCTATTCCCAGGAGTATCAACAGTTTCGCATAATCGCCATCCATACTGTAAAAGACTATTTCCTTGCTGAGTGAAAGCCTTGGTTGTGGCCTTCGGCCAAACATATCTTCCAACTGCGCGTGAGAAGCTGTAACAAAAGACTCACCAGTCCGAACGTAGTAATGATTTTTGATGTCTTTGTGACTAAGGACTACTCTGTGCGGTGGAAGTGAGCTTTCCGGTATGTAAACAAATCCGAATCCCTCTAAGCCTGTACCTGAAGATATGCAGTCTCCATCTATTCCTTGCACAATCGGGTCGGTTAATTGTGCCGCTAACCCAAGCATCGCTTTCATAAA
>JAUQXC010000192.1 GCA_030834825.1 Thermoflexales bacterium | reverse complement strand
ATGAACTCCACGCCCGCTGCCTGCAAGCGTTGATAAATCGACTCGATGTCAGTCGCATCAAAATATAGCTCGCTATTGTGGGTCTTCAACGTAATGGGATAGCGGGTTGCATCGCCCAGCAAAGACTGAAAGTGTGACTTGAGATGGATCGTGAGACCACCCTCAAAGGCCACATCCACGCCAAAGTCGAATTTAACCTTTTGCTCAAAGAGTTGTTCGTAGAACTGCCGGGAGCGGGCCATATCTTCAACGACGATGAGCGGCGAGACAAATTTCAACATGCGGCGTGATCCTTTTTTGGTGATAATCCGCCGCTTTTGCCCGCTGGATTTTCACGCGTAGCGAGCGGGAGCAGCGGCGGAAATCAAACCGGAAACCGCTCTAGCGTGGCTGGCCGGCCCGGTTGAACTGGGGCAGGTATTGCTGGATGGCCGTGACGATGGGCTTGCCTTCGTTGTAATCCAGTGTCCCGCCAAGAGTCACTTTTTTGCCTTTGTAGACCAGCACGATCGGTCCGGTATTCTGCACCTCAAACGATCCCATCCCATATTTTAGAAAGGAGAATTTCCGATAGCCGGGCGGGGCGGCATGAATGCCATCCAGGAACTCCGCTTCATAGACGCGAGTCCGCTTGAGGCCCAGCACCTGCGTGCGGACCATCACCGCTTGCGGCGTTATCTCCAGCGTTTCGTGTCCGGCGAGCTGCCAGGCCAGCAGGGACAAGGCCGGGTAGACCCGGAACAGGCCGAGCGCCAGCAGGATGATGGGCACAATGAGGTTAAAGCCTTTAGCGGTGTTGATGTTGATGATCACGAAATAACCGATCACCGGGATCGCGATCAGCCACATGAGCGCCCATATCGCCAGCGTCCATGGGATCTTTCTTGAGCTGGGAATGTTGACGACAATGTCGCCCAGCGTATGGTCGATGGTGTAAGGCGCTGTGGGTGAAGAGACTGACATGGTTTGTCCTTTGCTGGAGATAATTGCTCCACACATTTGTGGTCTGGTAGCAGAAAAACGCCGGGCGCGTCTTGCGTGATTGACTCGCGGACGCGATGGCAGCGGCGAGATCAGCAACTACGGCGTGACAACGAAAGGCCGAGGATAAGGCAGCAATTGCAAGCCGGTGATGAAGCGATAATCGCCCTGATTCTTGGTGACAAATGGTTCGTTGAGGGAAAGTGCTGTGGCCGCGATGAGGCTGTCGGCAATCAGCAAGCCATGGCTCAGACGATAACGATGCAGCAGATCGACGGCAGTGTCGGAAATCGGCTCCGCCAATTTGATAACCTGAAACCGCTTCTCGATATCTTGCAGACAGGCGACAGCGTCGGCGAGGCCGCGCCCGGCGTCGATCAAGATGTCGGTATCGATGATAACCATAAACGGCTACGACTTTCCCCACTCGGTGGCGCGTGTCTGGCGGACCCAGGCGGTGCTGTCCCGCAAATCCTCACGCTGACGCCACATGCCGATGAAATCTTCCTGCTTCAGTGGCGCGGACTTAAGCGGCTTGCGCGAGCGAGGGGCGGCGTAGCGTGTCTGCAAAAATGCGATGAAATCCACGACCTGCTGCTGGGCTTCCGGCGGCAAAGTGGAGAAACCTTCCCAAATGGCTTTCTGATTCATGTCTCACCTCACGCCTAGTTATCGGTCATCTGAGGCGGATTGTCAAGTTGCGGGAGAGACCTCGCAGGTTTCAACTGATTGGCTGGCAAGGCCGGCCGTCATTTCAATCGACCATCAGCCGCCACCTGATGATCGATTAAAACCTGCGAGGTCTTCCTGACGGCCCACAGCTAAGCCGAGGCCAATCTGGTAACAGTCTGTAGCTGCTTATGAATGGCTGCCTCAGCAGCCTTGAGATCGTAGGCTGCCTGTAGATTAAGCCAGTATTGCGGCGACTGATCCAAAGCGCGGCCAAACAGCAGAGCCAGTTCAGCGGTCACGGGCCGGGTACCTTTGATGACGTGCGAAATCCGCATTGGCGATGCGCCAATAGCGCGCGCGAATTGCGCCTGAGAAATGCCCAACTCTTCCAACGTCTCAGCCAAAAATTCACCCGGATGAATAGGCGGCAAGCCACTCTTGATCATATTAGCCCATGTTCAGTGATAAGAGGTCTCTACGCCGGAACGTCTTCCAACTTCACGCCTTGCCCGGCGCGCAAATTTTGCCGCGCCTGTTCGACTCGTTGCAGGAATGTCGGATCATGTTCCAGACGATAATCAAACCATTCGTCTTCTGATTCGAAGCCGATCAGAATACCAGCGGGTTTGCCGTGGCGGGTGATGATTACTTCTTCCTTCTCG
The DNA here is from genome assembly GCA_030834825.1 of Thermoflexales bacterium. Lineage (GTDB taxonomy): Bacteria > Chloroflexota > Anaerolineae > Fen-1058 > Fen-1058 > Fen-1058. The sequence continues at coordinate 101 of JAUQXC010000192.1, read as the reverse complement.
GCCAGTCGCAGATATTTGGATAAATCATCTTTGACTTGGGACAATGCGACCTGTTTCATTCTTCCTCTCCTACCCTTGCCAGCCAATCAGCCGAATCCGAC
>JAUQXC010000191.1 GCA_030834825.1 Thermoflexales bacterium | reverse complement strand
AAAACAATACCCGATAGGAAATCTTCAAACTGCGCGCGATTGGGATTTAGTGAGGCATATTCGATCAGGTAAATGCGCTGATTGGCTGCCACAACGGCCCGAAGGTTGGCCGGCGTGCCGGTATACTGAGCAGGTATCTCGCTAAGGATGACAGCCGGCTGCCCACCGACCTTGCCAAAAGAAGTGTCAATCGACGCGTCGGTTCGTGGATAGTCATATTGATCTAGCCACATGGCACCGCTCAAATCGGCGGAATTGTTGAAGGCCGCGATGATGAGCCAGGCTCGCTCGTCCTGATTCGCCAGCCCGATGGTGCGCTGCGCGACGCCGTCGCTGGCCGCTGCGCCGTTATCGGTTAACAGCGTCGGAACCCAGCGGGTCTGATCGTAACGGAAACTCACGCCCAGACTAGGCTCCGTAAAAACAGTGATACTTCCTGCTAAGGCCCGTGCCGCTACCCCGCCTGCCAACAGCAGGGCCAAGCTACATACCACCACGACTAGATCACGTACTGCCCAAGATTTGCCCGAAGACATGATACCTCCTTAACATGATCAAACTAGGTCACATTGCAAAAGTGCTTTCAGCATAAACCAACACGCCGATATGTTCATGCTGGTTGTTTCTGATGATAAGAACGCAGCTCATCAGGCCATTTCCGCCATAACTTTTTAGACAGTTGCGTTGCCTTGGTTGCAGACCTCACCCTATTAATGTGAAACACGGTATCATCTTTCGAGAGGTTTTAGATGTTTTCTTGATTTTTTGATTTTACAAACACCCTGCGAAGGCACTTACAAAAAAGAGGCAATCTGCTTGCTCAGATTGCCTCTTTCCAAAAGTAGAGCTTTACCTATCGCATCACCACGGGTAGAAACACTTGCGAGGTGAAAATGAGCGGCGGCGGCGTTACCTGGGCGCCGCAGGGTTGGGTGGGTGGTGCGCCCACCAACGCGTGCACCAAGTTCGGCCAAGCGTTTGATAAATCCGGGAACAGTGTGCCGTTGAGGTAGTTACCATACTCGTAACTGCACACATGCGGTGGCAGGAAAATACTCACGCCCTGTGCACGATCCAAGTTCCACCATGCTTGACTGACTCCTGGCACCGTGTAGTCACCACTACGAGCCCATGAAACAATCACCAACGATGAGGAGATGACCTCGCGTAGTTGAGCCGCCGTGGTCTGCACGGGCGTCAGTGGCACGCGGGCGGCCACTTCACCGACAAAGTCAAACAGGTCCAGATATTCATCCGTCAGCGTCAACGTATAGTAATCGCGCGAATCAAAGTGCTGCGCAGAGGCGCGCGCTTGCGTGATCGCTACGTGCTGAGCGGGCAGCGTATTCGACAACGCCGTGGCAAAGTTGTTCAGCGCTGACGTGGCAGTCGGCACAACCGATAAATCCAGCGCACTGATCGTATACGGCAGGTTGGCATCGCTAATAATTTGTGCGTATGAGATAGCAATCCCAGCGGCCAATTCCCGCCCCGATGTTGCAATTCCAATTAAGCCGGTATACTCATCATAGGCGAAGGCCGAATACGATAGATTCTGCGAAGCCACCAGATACCGCGCATAGGGCGCAACCTCACTCGCCTGTTCGAACAACGCCATCAAACACGCGTCGAGATGCAGCACATCCAGCGGGTTGGCGCCATCGTTCGTGGCCTGACGCAGCGCTTCGCGCAACGCCGCGGGGGACATCATCGTATTGCTACTGGTTTCATCCAACGCTATGCCCTCTGTGCCTCGCCCGTGATCGGCCAGCGCCAGATAAGTCGAATCGGCGGTGGGCGCTTGTGTGCGCGCAAAAGCGATAAAATCAACCAAAGTCGCAGGTTGGTTCATCGCCTGCTCAGTCACCTGGAAAGGTTGTGAGACTCCTCCCGAACGATAAACGCGGCGGACTGTATCGTTCGGGCCTCGGCCATCCAGCTGAATAACTACGGTTACATTGGGCGGCAATACAGCCGTGTCCATCTTTGGCAAAACGGCGGCCAGGCGATCATCCAGATCGTTATCGCCAGCCAGATACAGCATGAACAGCCACGTATGCTTGGCGTTGATATTCAAAGTATCAAGCGGTTTTGATGAGTACCTCTGGCCTTCGTCATCGATGACACGCAAGGAGACCTGATTGATTCCGGCCGGCAAAGCGCTCGCGGGCAGGCTAAACACGCGTGAAGTCGTGATGAAATCCGGCAGGCGATCGATGCGCCATTCGTAGCGCACCACTTGCTCGCCATTGTCGTCCTGATCGCTCCCTGCCCCCCGAAACACAACGATATCGTTGCCTTGCACTGGGTTATTTGGTTTCACACTGTTCATCGTGGCAATCGGCGTTGCGCCGGGCACTAGCCGGGCAATAGCTGTATGTTCGCCGCTCATCACAGCCGTCGCCGCAATCCAGACATCCCCTGTTTGCCCCACCGCTAATGCCTCGACCCGACCACCTGGTAGTAGAGAGTTGACCGGGGTATAAACAACCCACTGCCCGGTTGGCTTGCGCACGGCTAACCCGGCCCCAGCGGCACTACCCAGATACACGCCGCCCACAGTATTGACAGCCAGCGCCGCAATTCGATCAAACGGCAAGCCAGTGCCGCTTGTAATCACCTGCCAGCTTTGATCGGCAAGATTCAATGACGCCAGCCCGCCCCCAAACTGACTAGCTATCCACATCCGCCCGCTGGGATCCTCAGCCAGAGCGGTTGGCGTAGTGAACGGCAATCCCGAATTGCTAATGGTATATGTGATCCAGTCGCCTGTGGCGTGGCGCAACGAGAGTCCACCTGCGCCAGCCAGCCACACATCGCCATTCGCACGCGGCAGGACCGACCACACGTCATTGGATAATAACGGGGAATTCTGCATGGTATAGGTGATCCAACTGCCGTTGCTTAGCCGGACAGACACTCCGCCAGGGCTGGGTTCTTCCAAAAAGACCCAACGGGCCGCATCACCAACTAGCACTGTACGCGGATTTTCGCCCGTATAATTGCCCAACACTAGTTTGCCACTATCGCCCGCATTAAACACATATTGACCCAAAGACTGAAAAGCGCAACCATCGGCCACTTGCTGTGTGCGTGTAACCACTTGTGTTTCTAACGCACCGTAAATTTTCCAGAGTGCGGATTGTGATTGCGAATAAACACCATAGCCCAAAAATGCCGTAGAGATTTGCGGGCTGGTAGCCTCAACTTGGTACGGACCGTCGTAGACAAGTTCAGGCCGCCAAATCATCTGACCGGTAGTTCCAGGAGCACCGAGTGGTGCTGAACGGAACCAATGAAAATCCCCTCCTGGCGGACGGCAATTATAAAATGGATAACCGTTTAATTCCGTGTAAATAGCAACCCCGCTCGTTTTAATAAACTGACTCGGTGTACTGTCGTCTACAGTAAATTCTGCGCCATCACTAACACGCTGCCACTTAATGGCATCAAAATAGATTTGACGTGGTGGATTCTCGAAGCCGGTGTAATCACCTAAATAAACGCCTTGATTGGCGCCCGCAGTAAAGGTATAACGTCCGAGATGAACCCAGCGGCAATGGTTGTCCGTTTGTGAAACATTCACAGAAGTCACACCCAAGGTGGATGTAATTCGATACCGCGCCGAAGCCGTGTCACTCAAGTCATCCTCAGTGAATTTGTTCGGAATATAAGCCGATACATCATATTCCCCGCTAGTAAGCGCCACTGGCAATTTCCAGAGAGCCCAGTCAACATCGTCAGTGTTTGGGGGAGTGCGCGACAAGGTCGTCCCCACTGTATGGTTATAGCCAGGACAGCCTGTCCAAAGATCTTGCTGGTACGTTGCAAGATCAGACACGAGTCCCGTGCGATTATCAATCGTGACACTGTACTGCACCATCGGTGACCTGGACGCGCCCGCCAACCACAGGTTGCCGCTCGTATCCAGGCGCGCATCACGCAGGTAATTGGACTGTAGCGGTGAGTTATAAATGCGCATGGTGACCCACGGAAAAAACGGTGCATAGCGAGAAACGCCGCCGCCCCAATTAGCCATCCACGCGCCGCCTTTTCCATCCGGCACAATCGCTCGCGTGTCGTGATAAAACGACGCAGGCAGCGGATTGTCTAACAGCGTCATTGTGCCGTTCGCGTCTAGCTGCATAGCCGAATGATCGCCGCCCGCCCAAATGAGATCTTGTTCTAGGGCTAAAGCATGAATGCTGGTCAATGTATCTGTCGCATAGATCGTCCAACGTTCAGCCTGATCAGGCGCGCTCAATACCAGATCAGCCTGCTGTCCGCCGCGGGCAACATCGGGGTACACCAGAACCCGGCTTCGCCCGCCAATACTCGCACTCAACGTGATCACATCTCCCGGCGAGACACCCAAATCTGACAAGCTAAAGTGATAATGTGGCGTCGGCACCTCGGGACTGGGTGCGGCAACAGCAGTGACCGCGGCCGATCGCGTGTACAATGTTACGACGACGTTGTTGAGCGCTACGCCATCCGAGATGACATAGCCAAATACACAACAGATTGGGTCGGGGCTACCCGGCGGATTGATCCCCTTACATTCCCGGGGCAGTGGCACTAGGTCATTTATGGTATGGTTCATCATGGTCGGTGACACCGAACCATGAGCATAACCAGAGAAGGTTATCATCAGCCATACACTCACCCCGGCACTGACTAAAGTCAACAATAAGTGGACTAAACGATGTGTCATGGGGATCATTCCTCGTCATGCCTCGTAGCGCCCGTTCAACTGGTCCACACGTTGAAGCCGGCCCAATAATACGGGTGTGGCTGCAAAGTGCGAATCGTCTGCTGAGCCTGCCAGAGCGCAGCGACAGGCGTCTGACCCAGCTTCAATTGCCGGTAAAACTCCCGCATTAAATCCGTGGTAGGGGCATCGTCTACCCGCCACTGGCTGACAACTACGGCGCTCGCGCCAGCCTGAAGGAAACTGCCCACCAACCCCAGCACTTCGCCACCTCGCAAAACAACCGCACCAGTTTGGCAGGCACTTAAGACCACCAGCGGTCGATGGAGCAAGGGTAGACGCAACACATCATGCGCCGTCAGCCACCCATCGGCGAGGCGCAAAGCAGAAAACATTGGATTGTCGTGGCGGAATACGGCGTGTGCGGCAATGTGAATAATACTGGCGTGAGGTGCGCCTGCCAGCAAAGATTGGGTCGTCGCCGCTTCTCCGACATGACACTCGCCTGGCCACAAAGCAGCCACTGCTTGAGCTTCAGCGCTGACAAACGGCAACTGATCATCCGGCGAAAAACCTAGAACACAGGCGGCTGTTTCAGTCGCAAGGCCAGACCAGGCGTGTCGATGAGCTACGCTACCCTGTCGAGCGGCAGTCGTCAATTCAATCCGAATGTCGCGTGCAGCGCCACTGTGCTCCCACAACAACTGCCAGGGCAACGACACCAGCGGCCCGACAGGAACCACCGTCATTTGCGTAATCGTCGGCGGGAGTACAGCGCTTAATGGATCTAAAATGCGCCGTGCCAAGCCCCTGGCTTCTCGTTCAACTTCACGCACCAATTGAGGATGGCACGTCGACTCGAACAGCAGCACCTCTTCCATCATATGAATTAGGCCGATCACTTCACGACGGAGCATTGAGATAGAGGCCAACTGGCGCACGACCTGCACATCCGTAGTGGTCATCACCCATACTAACAGCTCATCACCCAGCATTTCAAAAACAAACAGCGCAGCGCTAGCCGTCAGAGCTGCCTGCAACTGTGACACAGTCAGCACCTGTGTGCACTCCATCTCTCGAGAATCACGAATGAACTGTGAACGATACGCATCCGCCAGCGCACGTTCGATTTCAAGTAGAGCCTCAGGACTGACAGAGGGGGCAGACGCCGCTGGATCGGTGATAAGTGCCATCCAGCGAGCTTTAAGCCGTGTGATTGAATTGGCTGATTCGTCAGCGTTATCCGGCGGCAAATTCTGCAGAACGGCTGTGCGCGCTTGCTCACTTAGGAAAAATGCTCCGGCCAGGTCTTCACGCTGTAGAGCAAGCCGTATACCGGCTTCAATGGCCGGGCGCTTGTCATCCATCCAACCCGAGCGAAGTTCGATGGCGGTGAGCTGTTGATTGACCAACTGAGCCGCTGCAATGGCGGCTTCATATTCGGATTGCGCTAGTTCGATTCGACCGGCTGCTTCGGCAATGATGCCGCGCAAGTAATGAATCGGAAACGACAGATGCGCCGGCGGCTGCACACCAGCGCGCCGACCAACACGCCACGCCACATTTAACGCCTGCAAAGCTTCCGGTACTTGCCCGGCAGCCAGCCAGCCCCGCGCCGCCTCGATCTGCGCCTGGGCATGCCGCACAGGAAAGTCGAGCGCGGTCAGAATCTCCATTGCTGCACCAAGATCAACTTGGGCCGGCATGGGTTGCTGTAAATCAATCAGTACACTCGCTCGCTGGACACTTACCAACGCGGCTTCAACTTGTTCACCATCAGCATTCAGTAAGCGCCAGGCGCGATCCAAACCAAGCAAAGCCAAGATCGGTTGACGCAACGCCCGATAGGCTGCCCCTTGCGTCTGTGCAGCATAGGCGACCTCGCGCGGCATTTTTCGAGCGCTGAAAGCCGTCTCAGCGGCACGCGCGGCTTGCAACGCCTCACGCGCCAGATTCAAAGCCAAATAACAACGTGCTCGATATTGCCAGACGGTTGGCAATTCATCATCAAGTTCAGCGGTCTCAAAACAGGCCGCCGCTCGATCGAATTTGATAAGCGCGGGTTGCCAGCGGCCTTGTCGATAATCCAGGATAGCACGATTCAGCCAGGCCAGCCCTTCATCCGCCAGCTCGCCTGCGGCCTGAAATAGGTCGCGCGCAGTATCCAGCAGCGCTTCGGCCATCTCCAACCGATCGAGTTTCTCGGCTGATACAGCCTGATTGACCAGGGCCTGGGCCCGGCGCACAGGCGCATCAAGAGTGAGTGCGATATGTTCCGCTTCACGCAGATGCTCAAGTGAGGCTGCATATTGCCCGCGCCGCTGCGCCAACGTCCCCAGATTCAACCGTAGGTTGAATGCAGGTAAATCGATCGGGCGCGTTTTTAGCCTCTCAAGCAAAGCCTGACCGATTTGTTCAGCTTCATCCAGCGCGCCGAAATCCATCAAAGCGCCGAGTAGGTTGCCCTGCACTTGCTGAGCTTCCCCGCTGCCATCAACCGCTTGATAGTATGCGATGGCCTGACGATACCGGGCAATGCCTTGTTCCACTTCATTGGAAAAATAGTGGACGTTACCCATTGCCCAGTGAGCGGAACCACTCGCTGCTAAATCAGGCTCAGGCAACAGATCAACAGCGGCCAATGTCAGTTGCGCGATACGGCGGGCATGAGCCAGGTTTTGCGCCAGCCGACGGCGCACAATGGCGCGTAGCTCATCAATGAGTTCCCGGCTAATCAGCGATCGATTATTCAACAACAGCATATAACCAGTCTCGCTATCTGCTTCGGCTGTCACGCTGAGCTGAGCCGCCAATTCCTGGGAAGTAGGCATGATCTAAAGCACAATCTCGTCAAGACTCAGACTACAGGGCCGCAATTCAAGCAGCAAACTATATTGACCCGCAGGCATGGCTTCAAACAAAAACAATCCGTTGGCAGCAACAGTAGTCTTTACTAACGTAGACTCCGGTGACTGAAATAACCAGGCCTCACCGGATAAATCGTCATCGGCCACTGCCGCTGCCTGATCTTCGATCCGGAGCACATGGCCAGACAGTGCGTGCAGCTCACTAGCCGGTTCTGACAGGACCCGCAGACTGATCCGAAATTCATCGGCTTCATAGAGTTGCTGGCGAGCTTCGCCACGCAACGCCGCCAACTCATGACCTCGAGCAGTTGCCGCCAGGACGGCCGCAAAAGCCACAGCGGCGCGCTCACGCACTTGATCAAGCACACTGTCAGACGGTTGCAGAATGCGCCGCATGCTATCGAGCTCCTCGCGCGTCTGGGGGTTCTGGCGCAAGTAGGCGGCGATCCTCAACCGTTTAGGCGGCGGCAGTTTATCAAGCAAATAATCGGCCAATTCGTCGCTGGTCGGTCCCTGATCTTGGTAGAAGTAATCGAGCAAGGCCTCATGTACCTCTTTCAGCTGCTCTGCTTCAGCCAATAGCTCAGGTGAGCTGCGAATAAGCGCCTCAATATCTGGACCGGCTTCACCGCGCACAAAAGATTCAAGGTCGCCAGGCTGAATTAGCGGATCATTCGGTAAGTTGCGTGCATCGTCGCTCATAAGACATCCATTCTTGTTCTAAAACGCTAGAACTGACTCAGTTTCCGCCACGATTTTTCCAACCTGATTTAACTCCGCACCCAGAGTTGGCGTAGCTGTTCATCGCGTTTTAAGCGCTTAAGGATGCGTTCCTTGATCGTGCTGACCGCTTCAGCCGATACGAAGTGATCAGGACGCAGCCGAGCAATCTCGGCTGGCGTACAATCCTGCTGATAGGTCAGAGTAAAAACCAATCGCTCAACCTCGTCATTTAACCGCTGCCAAACTGCTTGCCGCAATTGGTTGCGCTGCCAATTCTGATCGGTTTGCGCTTCGACGCTCTCAGTGGCATCTGACTCGAGATAGTAAATGTCAGCCAACAGCTGTTCCTGGCGAGCGGCCGCACGCACCTGGTCAACATAGGCAGTGGCCGTACAACGTCGCAACAGTCCCACCACGGCTGCCAGTGACGGAAAGTGTCGCTCAAAATCTGGCGTGGCATACCGATACCAGATTTTGATGAAGACCAACATGACATGGTGTTCGTCATGCCCCCACTCTTTGAGCAACCAGGCGACCAGACGCTGATAGAGCATGATAATGTACTGTAGCGCCTCTTCGTCACGATCGCGCAAAGCGCGCTTCCATAGCTCGTAGCAAGCAGATTCTTCCACAGCTGTCCGCGGCATGCGATTGCGAGGACAAGCAGCGTAAAGTTGCGCAGTTGTGAGCTGAGGTGAACTATGATCGACTGGACCTATCGCTACCATCGTGCCTATTATGATAGCATAATTGGAATGAACTCAAAGTAGACGCAACAGCCACACATCGCCGCGCTCACGCGTTCGTCCACCCAGTCGTTCGCCGTGTTCTCAATTCCATTGGTATCACTGCCAATTTATCGCGCCTATTGCGAATCACCACAATAGGCCGCGCCTTGCACGACACATTTTTCAGAGGATAAGCGGCCCTTTTGGCAGGGTTTGACCTTACTTTTCAGAGCAATCCCGTCGCAGAAGGGGACTTGTGTACCGCAATTACTGCGCACGTGTACGTCACATACAAACCGCCAGTCCGGAAAATCCGGACTGGCGGATGCAATCACCGGTGCTTCATCAACTGCAACAATGACTACACCCTGCTTTTTCTGCGCCTACATCTCAATCAACGTCACCTCCGAACCAATCACACTCTCAGCCCCCTGCTCTTCGATCGCGTCACGCAACTTCGCCAGGCCCTGCTCCAACTCGCGTTCGGACATCTGCGTCAATGGCCCACTGTGAGCTGAAGCTAATTCCAACGCTGCGCCCAACGTGATCGATTGATAGTGCTGCATGCGATGTACTTCCGACTTGAAGCCCACGGCCTGAATCTGTTGATACCGCGCATGCAGATCGTGCCGGCGGGCGCACGCCCACTCCCACAGTTCAGGGATGTAAGAGAAGAGCCAGTGCGCGGGCATCTCAGCGGGCAGCGGAGGACGATGCCCGGAAAAGCGGGGCAGGCTCTCGGACGGCATGACGTGCATCACCCTCTCCGGCGTCAGGTCTGCCTCGCGGCATTTGATCAACGCCTGGCTCAAGGCCGGAGCGATGCGAACCGCTGGATCGATCACACGGGGATCATCGACTACGAACGGTAGCACCACACCCTGATCTACAGGCGGCGCGATCGGGCGCGGTGGATCGATCAAGAGGACTTCAGCCGTCACCGCCGGCCGCCAGATCGGCCACCAGCACCCCCGCTAGTTGGTAGACATCGATCGCCGTCATTGCGACGAACGCCGCGAGAGATCTAGTAGGTCTTCGATCATGATCTCCAGCCGGTGTGCTTCACGTCGCGCCGCAGATCCATATCGGTCGCGAAGAACAGACTGATGCACGAGGTCGAATAGGTGACGGATTCGACTTTGCGCCGCAATTTGGGTGAGATCTGCTCCCGATCGATCAACGGGCCGAACATGACTCCTGGATCGGCGTTGGAGATGACGACGTTCGATCGGATTTCTTCGCCCAATTCCAATGCAACCCCGCTGACTTTTTCCCCTCGACGAGCAGCCGCCGCACGCGCGACTGAAGTCTGATCGCGCCGCCGAGCGGATAGTAGCCGCCATCGAGATAGTGATACGTGATGCCCGCGTGCATGAAGGCCGAGACTTGCGACGGCGGCAGGCCGTGATCGCCCGACTGGCCGGCCACCACGCCGCGCAGCACCGGATCACTGATGTATGCGTTGATGAGATCCGCACCAGTTGCGCGCAGCCACTTGAGGATGATCGGCGCGCTCCGCGCAGCCTGCAGCGGATGACTCAAATCGCTGATGCGTGACAGCAATTCGATCAGGTTCGTCAGCGTGGCAAAGTATGAATCGAGGCCTGCCGCTTCATGCGGGAAGTGGCCTTTAAATTCGCTTTGCCTTTCGGAAAATCCACGCGCTGATCGTCGACCATAATGTGATCGCGACCATCGGGGTTGAGTTCGCAGAACGTCAAATCCTGCGACACGCCGAGCCCTTCATAAATGTTCCGCAAGTACCCGCCCTCATGCAGGTCGCCGCTGTAGTGCGCGCCGGGGCTGAAGCGGTAGCCATCGAGCGTGAAGGAATGCGTCCAGCCACCTGGCCGATCGTGCTTTTACCCGCTTGCGCCAGCGCCACCGCCGCCGTCAAGCCGCCTGCGCCGGAACCAATCACAATCGCGTCGTAGTCCATCGTCTCTCCCCATTAAGTTTCTGCACAGAATTTAGGTTTCCAGCATGAGCGGATAATTATAGTTCGATCAACCTCCCAGCATCTTTTCATAAACCATAAACTCTTTCCAGACTTCAGGCACGATCCATTCATAGTCGGCGCGGAACGGTGGTTGAAGTTGCGTGATCGTTTGATGCCATGAAAACGCTTTGACGATCGCCGCCACCGGCTTTGAATAGCGATATGCGCTCAACAGTTTTTCCTTCGCCGCAAAGGCCTGCCACGGCACCAGATACCGATCGAGCAAGGCCGCCATCTCCGGCGTAAAGGCATAATCGTCTAACTCAAGCGCGAGCTCAATGCTCACAAAACACGTGCGGAGCGAGACGAAGGGGTGTGTGACGCTCGCATCGCCCCAATCGAAGAAGGTGATGCGTCCGTTGCGAAGCAACGTATTCCCGTCATGAAAGTCGCCCTGATTGAGTGAGGCGGGGATGTCAAAGGCGGCCAGTTCTTTACAGATCTGCTTGAAGCGCGGCGTTAAAGCCTGGAGTGCAGCCACTTCGGCAGAGGTCAGGCCTTTCGGTTGATCGATCAGCAGGCTGGCTTCATCGGCCAGTAAACGGGCATAGATGGCCGGCAGCGCTGCGAGACGGCAATCGGGCACACCCAGCGCGATGAACTCCTCGACGTGGCGGGTCAGTTCTACCTGCAATTCAGCGTAGCGCGAAATAACGGGCTGCCACGGTGTCAGATCACGGGTGGGTCGTATCGCCGCGCGCAGCGGCTCGCCGCCATCGCGCATGAGCAACCAGCCGCGCGCGGTATCCACCGCGATCAGTTCAGGCAGACAGTCGGGCCGCAGGCCGGCCAGTTTGTGTGTCAAGGCCGCCTCGAAGATCGTCTCTGGCGCGGTCGCCTTAAAAAAGAGCGTACCTTCCGTGGTGGGTATCCGCAGCACGGTTGACCAGGGATACACATGCGGCTGCTCGATGGGGCCGATCAGGTGCAGACCCTGCCGATCGGTTTCAACGTGAATCCACTCGCTGGCCTGCCTGAACCAGTCCGGGTCTTCCCACCGGAGTTTCTGTTGAGTCATGTTTATTTCCTTTATACCCTTCGTCACGTTCGTCTTCTGTAGCGGCGATCTGGGCTACGCCTCATCCATCGCGACACGCGCGGTATCAAGACCACTGGTGCGCAGTTCCCAAGCGTTGGGCAACCACGTCGAGAACCACAGTTCGACGTACTTTAAGCGTGGCTCGGTGTTGTCGCCTGCGCCCGTCACCGTCGAATAACTGTGGTGAATCAGACGCAGCTTCACGTCCGAGCGCCGGTGTCCGATCTGTTCATACAGCCATTGGGCGTCGCCCAGATGTGTGGTCTTCGGACCGATGCAGATCAGCGTCCCAGCGAAGTGCAGATCGACCAGCAACAGCCGCGCAAAGTCGAGGTAACCCGGCACGATGTCGTGAAAGGCCAAGCCCTGATGTCCATCGCAATCGATCGACAACGGCGGGCCGAAGAAGATCACATCGAAGTCGGCGAAGCGGCGCAGAACCTTCGGATCGAGCGTATCGCCCTGCACACACTCGATGCCACGCACCCGATTGGCGGCGACGATCTCCGGTTGAAGGTCAAGGCCGACGTAGCGTTCGATATGGAGGTGTGATCGGTAGATTTCGCTTTGCGCCGAACAATCACCACAGCACAGTTCGGCGATGGTGCGCGTGTCGGGCAGCAGTTCACGCAGCAGGGCTGCCCGCTGTTGGATAGTCTGCACGTTGGTCCGTGCAAAACGACGTTGAGTTGGATCGGGGATTTGATAGGTCGGCGGCATGGGTAATGTTTGACTCGATCGCCGTTAAGCCGATCAGGTCGATGATAAGGCAACTGTTGAAGACTGCCTACTGTGTGACTCAACTGCGCAGGGTAGATTATTTTGGCGCACTCGTCTGCGACGGCCCCGCGTTTTTTCACTTCAGCGTCACTTCGCAGTTGGCTTCCACACCAACCTTGCCGATGGCGAAGTTGTCCGCTGATTGTAGTGACAAAGGCCGCGAAAAGCAACCTGACCGTAATCACGAGCAGCTCACCCATGATACAATCCAACCGCTATGGCCCTCACGCTCACCGATCAACAACAAGCCGTCGTCGATCACCCGCTCGGACCCGCGCTGGTATTTGCCGTCGCGGGCGCAGGCAAGACGACGGCGATGGTGCACCGGATCGAGCGCCTCGTGCGTGACGGCGTCTTCGCGCCCGATCGGATTCTGGCGACCTCCTTCGGTACCACCAACGTCGATGATCTCAAGCGCGCCCTGCGCGCGTGGCCGCACTGCCGCCCAGTCGATACCCGCACGCTGCATTCGCTGGGCTACGATCTGGTGCGCCGCGCCATTGAGCGGGGCTATCTCAGATTGAAGCCGGAGGTGATCGACGCCGAGCGTGTCCTGAATGCGATGCTGGTCGAAGCGCGTCGCCAATCGGCGCCCTTCGTGCGTGAACTGGACGGCTTCGATCGGCGTGACTTTCTCGACTATGTCGGCGGCTGCAAAGGCACGCTGGCTTATGCCGATCTCGCCCAGGCGGCCCTGCCCGCCAGCGCGTTGTTAGTTGCCACACAGGCAGAAGCGCCGGACGGCAACCTCGACTGGTATCTCGCCGGCTACCGACTCTATGAGCGCGTGCGCTTACAGCATGGTTGGGTCACTTTCGACGATATGCTTCTGACAGGGTGGAGTGTGCTGGTAACGCGCCCTGATCTCTTGACCGAAGCGCAGCAACGCTACGCCTGTGTACTGGTCGATGAGTTTCAGGATGTGAACCTGGCGCAATCAGAAATCCTCGATCTGATTACGCAGCCGCATCGCAACTACATGACGATCGGCGACGACGATCAAACGATCTATGAGTGGCGCAATGCCAGCCCTCAGTTCATTCTCGATTTCCCACAGCGTTATCGGGCACGCACCTATCTCATCAGCGACAACTTTCGCTGCCCGGCCGCTCCGTTGATGCTGGCCAACGCCCTCATCGCGCACAACCGCGAACGCCGGCCCAAGCACCTCAGCCTGACGCGCGGTTTCGAGGGCGAGACCACGGTTGTCATACTGCCAAGTGTCGCCGAGCAGGCACGCTACATCGTGGAACGAATCGTCGCGCAGCACCGATCAGGCGCGACGCTGAACGACTTCGCGGTCCTGGTGCGCCTCAACGCGCAGACGCCCGTCTCATCCCCGATCAGTGTTTGGGTGTAGACAATGCGAAATACTTGCGACATGCGTCAACCGCCTCTCACAGTTGCACCACGCGCGTCTGTGTGCTGACAAAGCGGGTGAGGTGACCCTGCCAGAACAATGTGATGGTGCCCGTTGGTCCCTTGCGATGCTTGGCCACGATCAATTCGGTGGCGTTCGGGGTCTCGCACGTATCGTGATAGGCTCCGTCGCGATACAAGAACAACACCACGTCACTATCCTGCTCGATCGCGCCAGAGTCCCGCAGATCGCTCAATAACGGCCGTTTGTCCTGCCGCTGTTCAACGGCCCGTGAGAGTTGTGACGCGACCACCACCGGCACATTCAACTCCCGCGCCAGGTTCTTTAACGCCTGCGACAGCGCGGCCACTTCCTGATTACGGTTTTCAGTGCGACGATCGCTCGTCATCAATTGCAGATAGTCGACGAGGATCAGATCCAGCCCGTGTTCTGCGTCGAGGCGGCGGGCTTTCGCGCGTAACTGCACGGCCGAGAGCGCCGGCGTATCGTCGATGACGATCGCGACCTCGCTCAGGGCCGTCTGCGCTTGCACGAAGCGCGGCCACTCGTCGTCCCGCAGATCGCCCGTGCGCAAGCGCTGGCTATCGATGCCGGCCTCTTGTGCAACCAGGCGCTCCGTCAACTGGGCCTGCGACATCTCCAGCGAAAAGATTGCCACATGCTGTTGAAAACGCTTCGCCGCATTCAACGCGATATTCAGCTGGAGTGAGGTCTTGCCCTGGCCGGGGCGCGCCGCCACAACAATCAGGTCGGAGCGTTGCAGCCCGCCGGTCAGGCGATCGAGCTCCTCGTAGCCGGTGGGCACGCCCAGGAGTTCGCCGCGATGCTCATAGCGGTATTCGACCTGATCGTAGTATTGACGCAAAGCTTCCGACAATCTCACAGTGCGATCGGTGCGGATGCGGCGCGCGGCGAGCACGGTCCGCTCCGACTGATCCGTGGCCGCCTCATGGTCGAGACTTTCATCGTAGGCGAGTTGGGCGATCGTGCTGGCGGCGGCGAGGAGGCGGCGTCGTTCCGCCAGGCCGGCCGCCAGCTGGCCATAGCCCTCAGCGTGGATAGCCGTCGGCACACAGTTAATCAGATGCGAGAGGTATGCCGGGCCACCCAATTCATCGAGTTGCTCGCGTGCAGCCAGCTCGCGAGTCAGCGTGACGAAATCGATTGGAAGATGATGTTGGTGCAGACGCAGGCAACCCTCCCAGATCCATTGATGCTTGACGATGTAGAAATCCTCACTGCGGAGAAAGTTGCTGACGCGCCAGAAAGCTTCGGGATCGATCAAAATCGAGCCGAGCACTGCTTCTTCAGCTTCAACCGAGTGCGGTGGTAAACGGTCAACCGGTGTCATCTATCGATTCTCCTGGACACGTAACTCGGTCGGGCTCGCCATGGCTCGTATATTCTTCTCAATAAACGTCTCCAGATCGCTCTCGCGTACGCGGATCACCCGCGTCTGCGGTCCAATCCGGAAAGCGGGCAAGTCGCCAGTCGCAATCCAATCCAACACGATCCGGCGACTGACGTTGAGGATGACCGCCACTTCAGCGGTCGACAGCATGCGCGGTACTGTCGAAGTAGCACCTGTCAGGACTAATTTTTTTCGGGACATGATATTTGCCTCGCTTGCTTTGATGTTTAGTCTGGGAACGCAAAACGCCCGTTGAAGCTAGGCTTCAACGGGCGTTAGAAACGCGAGCAGCCTGGAATCAACTATTCCAGGCTGCTCTCTTCAAGTTACTTCAGGCGGACCCGACGGGATTCGAACCCGCGATCTCGGCCTTGACAGGGCCGCATGTTAGGCCACTACACCACGGGTCCAACACATCGCGGCGAGATAATACCAGAGCCGCGCCCGTTTGTCAAACGCCCCTCACTGGTGATTAC
>JAUQXC010000190.1 GCA_030834825.1 Thermoflexales bacterium | reverse complement strand
TCAACCTGGTGCAGCGCTATCGATCGTGGGTCATCATCCGGCACACCTTCGATCAAGCGCGCCGGCAGAGCGAGTTCATGCTGCGGCAGTTGAACCTGACTTCGTCCGACCTGGAACATTATCAACAACTCTTGAGCGTCCTGCTTTATCCTTATGCGCACCTGCGGGCCGAGTCAGGACTGCTGGCCGCGAACACCAAAGGGCAGTCCAGTCTGTGGGCCTATGGCATCTCCGGCGACCATCCCATTTTGCTGGTACAGGTGGCGGATGAGACAGAAGCTCCGCTGGTGCTGGAGCTGTTGCAAGCTCACACCTACTGGCGTGAGCGCCAGATCAAGATCGATCTGGTCATTCTGAACCTGCGCGAGTCTGGTTATGCCCAGGAAGTGGAGAACCGCATGCAGCGGCTGCTGGCCCAAACCAAGAGCGAGAGTTGGGTCAATCGGCGTGGCGGCATTTTTGTACTGACCGCGCAACGCCTGAATGAAAGCGATCGGATCCTGCTGCAAACGACGGCCCGCGCCATACTGCGCGGCGGTGCAACGCTGGCCGAGCAATTGCAGGGGTTGCTCGATCAACCGGCGCAGCTGCCGCCGTTGATCCCAGCTCTGCCTGATCGGCCCGAAAGCGAACCGCAGCCCGGTCTTAACCGCCCGACTGATTTGTCATTCGATAACGGCTACGGCGGCTTCACGCCCGAGGGGCGTGAATATGTGATCTATCTGCAGGATGGACAGCGCACGCCCAGCCCCTGGATCAACGTGATCGCCAATCCTGAGTTTGGCTGCTGGGTATCTGAAATGGGCGGCGGTTACAGCTGGTCGCTCAACAGCGGTGAAAACCGTCTGACACCCTGGCGCAACGATCCCATCGCCGACACGCCTGGCGAAGCACTCTACCTGCGCGACGAAGAGACTGGCCAGGTGTGGTCGCCCACCCCGCTGCCGGCGGGCGAAGCGGAACCTTACTTGATCAGGCATGGCGCGGGTTACACTATCTTTGAGCATCACAGTCATGGACTGGTGCAGCAGCTGGAGTTGTTCGTTGCACCCGATGCGCCGGTAAAAGTGATCCGCTTGCGCCTGGAAAATAGCTGGCCGCGCACCCGCCGCGTTACAGCCACCTACTATGCCGAGTGGGTTCTGGGTGTCATGCGTGAGACAATGCAGCCCTATGTGATCTCAGAATACGACGACGAAAGCCACGCGCTGCTGGCGCGCAATCCTTACAATGTGGAGTTTGGCGGGCGGGTGGCTTTCCTGGCAGCGAATAAAACGCCGCATGGCTTAACCGCAGATCGCACTGAATTTCTGGGCCGCCTGGGCAGCTATCAGAGTCCGGCGGCGCTCTCGCGCATGGGCTTGCTGGGCCAGGTGGTCGCCGGGGTTGATCCTTGTGCCGCCCTCATGCTGCATCTCGATCTGCCCCCCGGCGGTAGCGAAGAGATTTATTTCTTGCTGGGACAGGGCCCCGATCGAACGGAAGCCTTGCAGCTGATCAAACGTTATCAAGCGGCGGATGAGGTGGAACGCAGCACGCGGGCTACGCGTCAACACTGGGACAAGATTTTGGGAACCGTGACGGTGCTCACACCCGATCGGGCACTGGATACCCTGTTGAATCGCTGGCTGTTGTATCAGTCACTGACGTGCCGCATGTGGGGGCGCTCGGCGCTCTATCAATCCAGTGGCGCGTTTGGTTTCCGCGATCAATTGCAGGATGTCATGGCTTACAGCTACGCGGTACCGGAAGTGGCGCGCCGACACATTGTGGAGGCAGCGCGCCATCAATTTGAAGCCGGGGATGTGCTGCACTGGTGGCATCCACCCTCAGGCCGTGGTCTGCGCTCGCGCTGTTCCGACGATTTGGTGTGGCTGCCCTATGTCACAGCTCACTACGTGCTGACCACCGGCGACGAAGCGATCCTTTCGGAAGAAATGCCGTTTCTGCGCGGGACACCGCTGGAACCGGAAGAAGAAGAGCGCTATGGCCAATACGAAGAGACCACGGAAACCTACACGTTGTATGAACACTGCCGGCGTGCCTTGAAGAAAGGCTTAACCTCCGGCCCGCATGGCTTGCCGCTGATAGGCACGGGTGACTGGAACGACGGCATGAATCGCGTGGGCGTGGGTGGCAAGGGTGAAAGCGTGTGGTTGGGCTGGTTCCTGTCTGCCACACTGTTGAACTTTGCACCCCTGTGTGAAGCGCGGGGCGATGATCGTCAGGCGAAGCTGTATCGCCAGCAGGCGCGCGATTTGCAGCACGCGCTGGAGACTCAGGCGTGGGACGGAGCGTGGTACCGGCGCGCATTCTACGATGATGGCACTCCGCTCGGTTCGAGCCAGAATCGCGAGTGCCGGATCGATTCGATCGCGCAGTCGTGGTCGGTGCTCTCCGGGTCAGCTCAACCCGATCGAGCCCGGCAAGCGATGGAGGCTGTCGCGCATCATCTGGTGCGCGAAGATCAGCGGATCATCATGTTGTTCACGCCTCCACTCAATCACACCAAGCGCGATCCGGGTTATATCAAGGGGTATGTGCCCGGCATCCGTGAGAACGGCGGCCAGTACACTCACGCCGCGTTATGGGCCGTGTGGGCGTTTGCCGAGTTGGGACAGGGCAATCTGGCGAGGCGCTTATTCAACCTGCTGAATCCCATTTTACATGGTCAGACGCAGTCTGACATCGACCGGTATCGAGTGGAACCCTATGTTGTCGCGGCCGATGTGTATAGTATGCCGCCGCATAACGGCCACGGTGGTTGGACCTGGTATACCGGCTCGGCCAGTTGGATGTACCGGTTGGGACTGGAAGCGCTGTTGGGGCTTCGTCGCGAAGGGCAACATTTGCGTTTCAAGCCTTGCATCCCCGCCGACTGGCCCGGCTATGAAATCACTTATCGTCACGGCGACAGCGTCTATCACATTCAAGTGCAGAACCCTCACCGGGTTGAAGGCGGCGTCAAACAGATCACGCTCGATGGGGTGATCCTGCCCGATCAATTGATCCCGCTGCAGGCCGCTGGACAAGTCCACGAAGTCATCGTGGAGCTGGGGTCGAAACCCGAATCGTAGGTGAAAGCTCGCCATCGCTGCGCGACCACCACGTATCGCAGCCCTCTCAATATTCAGCGAGTCACACGCATGCGGTCGAAGCTGTTCTTTAGAGCGATGCGCTTTGATCAGCCGGATTTTGCGGCATGCACCGGCTGAAGCCTCGAGTCCAAAGTGCAAATCGATTAGGATACAACCCCACCTCAACCTCTTCAAGTAAGAAGCGAATCAAAATTGCGTTGTCAGCCGATCGGCCTTTTGACGGAGGCGATTCGGACGTGTGACGCACGCCTGCAGCTTCTTTGAATCTCCTCTTTATCCGAGGCAAAATTCTTCCAACCCGCCGATGTATTTCAAGCGCCTCCCCTGTAAGATATGGGCGTAACACAGAAAGATCAGGGGAGGAGATTGACATGTTGAGCAATATACTAATCTGGCTGGCCTTCGTCGCCGTTGTAGTGTGGCTGGGCTGGCTGACTTTCCGCGCGTGGCGCGCGAAAAACAAGTTGGTGAAATTTGCCGGCGGTAGCATGAGCAGCCTGTTGACATTGGTGCTGGCCTTGGTGACCGGGGTGCTGCTCGTCGGAATGATCAAAGCTTACGCGCCGCGCAGCGCGCCGGTTCCTGAACTGAAGTCCGCCGGTTCGC
The DNA here is from genome assembly GCA_030834825.1 of Thermoflexales bacterium. Lineage (GTDB taxonomy): Bacteria > Chloroflexota > Anaerolineae > Fen-1058 > Fen-1058 > Fen-1058. The sequence continues at coordinate 10,354 of JAUQXC010000190.1, read as the reverse complement.
CTGAACAGCTCGAACGCGGTAAGCATCTGGCGGATTCGTTCTGCGCCAGCTGCCACTCCCCGACAAATGAGCTCCCGTTGACAGGCGGACTCGATCTGGGCAAAGATTTTCCCATGCCGTTGGGCAGCTTCGTCTCGGCCAATTTGACACCGGGCGGACGGTTGAAGGATTGGTCAGATGGTGAGATCTTCCGCGCGATCCGCAACGGCGTCGATCGCGATGGCAACTGGCTCTTCGTCATGTCAGGCGCTCGCGGCCGTTTCTTGAGCGATGCCGATATTGAAGCCTTGATTGCCTACCTGCGCAGTCAACCGGTGGTGACGAACGACACACCAATGCCGCTCGATCAGCCCAATGTGCTGGGGTTCCTGATGCTAGGAACCGGGCTGCTGCCCGCCGGGGAAGCCCCTATTACCGAGGCCATCAGCATGCCGCCCAAAGGCGCCACCGCAGAGTTCGGCAAGTACATCTTGAGTTATCAAGATTGTGTGGCGTGTCACGGCGAGGATTTGTCCGGCGGTGAACCTGGACAACTTGCACCACTGGGACCGAACCTGGCTCTCGTCAAGAAGTGGACCCAGGAACAGTTCATCACCACGCGGCGCACGGGCATTGATCCCGACGGCCATGCCCTGAACAATCAGGTGATGCCGTGGAAGAACATCGGCCGCATGGATGACGAGGAGCTGGCGGCAGTCTACGCCTATTTGACCAGCCTGCCCCTGAGCGTGGCAGTACAATCGACACCTTAGACCTCATTAGGAAGGCGCTCGACATGGCGAGATGTCATTCGACGTTGGAACGATGAGCTAAATCAAGACCATTCTCTTTCGCGGGCACTGTCTCAGATCAGATTCACCTGCCGGGTCAGTGCCCGCGAAGCACATCAAGCACCAACCATGAACCCGATCTTTCGCACCATCAACTTTGCCCTTCAATCGATCCTTCGCTCGCCGCTGCATCGCTTGCTGAGCCGCAGCCTGATGCTGATCACCGTCACGGGCCATCGCAGCGGCCGGATGTACACCGTGCCGGTCAGCTATCAGCAGCAAGGCGCGACCGTGCGCATCATCAGCGAACGTCACGATCACTGGTGGCGCAATCTGCGCGGCGGCGCACCCGTCACCCTCCAACTGCAGGGGTGCCGGATCAACGGACAGGGGTGCGTGAGTGAAGACCCACCAGACGTCATGGCCCAACTCACACTGCACCTTCGCCAGTCGCCCAACCTCGCGCGGATGCTGCGCGTGAGGCGCAATGAACGCGGAGAGTCTGCCTCGGAGGATCTTCGCCAAGCGGCTGAACGGACAGTGGTGGTGTCTGTCGAACTCGCCCGCTAACTAATAGACATACAAGGTAGGCTCACATGATTTTGTGGAAACGACTCTTGACGAATCTGAATCGCTTTATCTTACTGAGCATGGCCCTGCTCATGATCGTCGCCGCCGGGCAACCGGCCAGTGTGAAGGAACCTGCAGCACGATCAGATCGCGAACACCTCGATCAGCTACCCTTGGCCTTCGCGCCGAATGCCGGTCAGAGCGACTCGGCGATCGTCTTTCAAGCAGTCGGCCGCTCCGGCGCGTTGGCCTTCTCGCCCAACGAAGTGACGCTCACCCCAACCGCCGATGCTACACTGCGCATCCAGTTTCTGGATGCCAATCCGGCGGCGCACATCACGGGACAGAATTCACTGTCTGGCGTGGTCAACTTTTACACAGGTGATGATCCGGCACGCTGGCACAGCAATCTGCCGACTTATAGCGCCATCATCTACCATAAACTGTACGCTGGGATTGACTTGACCTACAACGGCAGCGAAGGCTTGCTGAAGGGGACGTACACGATCGCGCCCGGCCATGATCCCGATCGCATCCGCTGGCGTTACACTGGGGCCGATGACGTCGCACTCGATCCGGCGACCGGCGATCTACACCTCACGCTGGGCGAGACTCAATTGATCGAGCGTGCTCCGATCGCGTGGCAAGATCGATCGGGCGTTAAAGCACCGATCGGGGTGCGGTATCTCGTGCAGCCTGATGGAACGATCGGCTTCCAGCTCGCTCCGTATGATCCGACCCTGCCGCTCATCATCGATCCCACCTTGACCTATGGCACTTACCTGGGCGCGCTCTCCAACGACATCATTCACGACATCGGCCTCGATACGGCCGGCAATCTCTACGTCACCGGCTGGACGTATAACCACAACCTCGGCGGCTTTCCGAACACCCGGAAAGGATCGAATGACGCTTACGTCGCCAAGTTGAATGCGGCGGGGACGGCCTGGCAATGGGTCACTTATCTTGGCGGCGGCCAGGATGATCAGGGTTATGGCCTCGCCATCTCTGGCAATAGCGCGGTGTGGGTCACCGGGCACACGAACTCGACTGATTTCCCTGTGACAGCCAATGCCTTACAAAGCACCTTAGCCGGCGGCTACGACGTGCTGCTGACACGCTTGAACGCGGCGACCGGCGCCGTGACGTATAGCACGCTGTATGGCTTTGATCTATCCGATCGCGGGCAGGACGTCGCCGTCGACGGTCAAGGGAACGTCTATTTGACGGGCCAGTTGAATGCCAATGACGTGCTGGCCATGAAGCTGAGCGGCGGCACTGATCCAGCGCTGGTCTATGGAGTGCGCTGGGGCGACGACGTCGGAGTCGATGAAGGGTATGCCATTGCCGTCGATGGCGCCGGGAAAGCCTATATCACCGGCCTGACCGAGAATTCGCCGACGGGCAGCACCTTCGAAATCGTCAACGGTGTGCAAACAGCGTGCGGTCCGTACACGTATGACACGGGCGATAAGGATTGCACGCAGGATGCCTTTGTCTCCGTCATCAACGCCGCGGGCGATCTATTGGTCTATAGCACCCTGCTGGGCGGCGGCGGTTCACCGAACACCAGCTCTGGCGCGGATGAGGGACGCGGCATTGCGCTTGATAACAATGGCAACATCTACGTTACCGGCTTTACCTACGCGACGGATTTTCCAACGGTGAATGCAGCCTTCGCCAACTATCCGGACGACTTTCAATTTGCCGACGCGTGGGTGACCAAGTTGTCCCCCACCGGACAAACCATTCTGTATTCCACTTACCTTGGCGGGAATGGCGATGACGAAGCGCAGAGCCTCGTCGTCGATCAGCAGACAGGCGTTGCTTACGTGGCGGGATACACGCGCTCCACGGATTTTCCGCACATCAACCCGATTCAAGATCATTTGATTCCAGGCGGCGCCTGCTTCACCGGCTTCACGCTGCGCCTCTGTTACGATGCCTTTCTCACCAAGTTCACCGCAGCCGGCCAAGTTGCCTGGAGCACTTATCTGGGGGGAACGTTTGACGAATATGCCTATAGCCTGGCGCGTGATGGCACCGGAACGATCTACCTTGCCGGACAAACCGAGTCGCTCGACTATCCGACCACGACTGGCGCTGCCCAACGAAATTCAGCCGGAAACGTAGACGGCTTTATTACGAAGATTACGGAGACTGGCACGCCGCCTCCGCCGGCGCTTACGCAGCGTGTGTATCTACCGCTAGCGATCCGTTGACTGATCAATTTGCCAAGGGAGAATTCTCAATGAAACGTCTCATGGGTCTTATCTTGTTCAGCGTCACATTCGTCCTGAGTACTTTGGCCGTGACCTCAGTCACGGCCGCACCTGGCGAAGCCCGCGTGCGAGTAACCGGCACGCCGGCCTGCAGCAACATCATCACCAACACAACCTGGTCCGTCATCAACAGCCCCTATACGGTCTGCACCAACGCCAGCATCGCCGTGGCCAAAGGCGTCACGTTGACCATTGAACCTGGCGTCGAAGTGCAGTTCCAATCCAACGCCCGGCTCAACGTGAACGGCACGCTGTCCGCCGTAGGCGCAGCGTCCGCACCGATCACGTTCACAGGCGCGATCACTATGCCCGGTTCGTGGCAGGGCATCGGGATTTACGGCACGTTGAGTGAGACGAATCGATCGGTGTTGGAGTACGTTGTCATCGAATACGCCGGGATCAACGTTTCCACGGGTGCCCAGCTATATCTCGAACGGGCGGCCATCACGCTGAACCACGGCCGGTTGCGCAACGGCAGTATGCATGGTCTCTATGGGTCAGTGGATGGCTCAGCCAACATCGCCGACACCGCTTTTGAAAACAACGGCGACTACGCCGTGCTCTTCAGCCACGGCACAGTCAATCCCACTTTGAGGCGTTTGACCGCCAGCGGCAACGGCACCGACGGCGTGGGCCTGGGCGGTTTTGCTTCGCTGCAAGGCACGCACATGTGGGAAGACAGCGGCTTGCCCTATGTGATGATAGGCAGCGCGCAAGTTTCAGCGGGCGCGATGTTGATCGTCGAGCCGGGTGTCGAAGTGCAGTTCAAGCCGAATCAATCCCTGCAAGTAGCGGGTAAGCTCACGGCGATCGGCCAGCCCGATCGACCGATCACCTTTACAGGCTCCACCAGAACGATCGGGGCGTGGAACGGCCTGGACGTGCACGGCAATATTTACAATCCGGCCAGCGCACAGTTCGACTACGTCACGATCGAATACGGCGGCCTCGGCGCGAACGGCGCGAACTTGATGGTGACCGAGGGTCAGGCCAGCGTGGCGCACAGTATCATCCGTTACGGTAATGCCAACGGTGTGCTCGTCAATGTGCGCGGCACGGGGACCGTCATCGAATCCAGCCAGATCATCAGCCATACCGGCTATGGTGTAAAGAATATCATCACCGGTCCGGCTTACGCCGTCAATGCCGCCAACAACTGGTGGGGGGATCCGAGCGGACCGCAAAGTGATGCAGCCTGCAATCCTGGCGGCACAGGTACACGCATCAGCGCCAATGTGATCTTCCGCCCGGTGCTCACCGACTCGACGGTGCTGCCGGCTCTTGTCGCGCCCAGTGAGGCGCGCATCCTGACGCTGACGCCGCGCCGCTGGTTTGCGCCCGCCGACGACGTAACGCGCGTCTATTTCGATATCGTGTTGCGTGACGGCCACGGTAATCCGCTGCCGGGCCGCACCATTCGCCTGGCCAGCACGCTGGGCACCATCGTCGACGGCGGCGTGACCGGTTTCGATGGTCACACGCTGGCGTATCTCAAATCAAACGCAGCCGGCGATGCCGATGTCGTGGCCGTGATCGACGATGCAGCCGCCTGCGAGACGGCGCGCGCGCCCTCATCTCGCATTACTTTCACACCGGCGAGCAGCGACCTTGATCTCATACCCGGTGTGCCTGCTCCCTACGTGAATACCAATCTCAAGGTCTCACCAATGCCGGTGGTGCGCGGTGTGCCATCGACCATTCAGGGCAAGCTCATCAATACCGGCGCAACGACGATCACGGTCGATGTGACCTTTGCGTTCGTGCAGTCGAGCATCGGGTTGGCCTTTGATCCGCTGGCCGAAATCACCGGCACCGTGATTCCACCGCACAGCTTGGTAACGCTGGCAGTGCCGTGGACGCCCGTGGTGTCCGGACACTACTGCGTGCAGCTGCTGTACACCATCACCTCGATCGGCGCCCACCGGGTGAGTGCCCCTCAAACAGGCGGCAGTGGTTTTCCATTGAACCTCAACGCCTACGGCGCTCCGCTGGGTGATAAACGCGAAAAGGGCAGCCTGGAAAAAGCGCGCCAGGGTATCAACACGATCAATAAATTCAGCGGGGGCAAAGCAACACGGGCTTTTAACATTCCACGCAGAGGCGTCATGTCCCTGATCGACTGGCAGTTCGACTCGGCTGAAAAGATCTCGCAGGGCCTGGGCTTTGATCCACCCCGCCAGGATTACAATCAGATCACGGTGCCGGCTAAGCCATCGTTCACGCCGTTACAGCCTGATGCCGAAATCACAGCTGCCGAAGCGAATGCGCTGAATGCACTGGCTGCGGCGATGATGGATGTGCACTACACCGGCAAGGCGGCAACCATCTCGCTCGATCGTTACGGCGGCGCCGCCGAAGCGCACGATCTACAGTGGTCGACACTGCAAGCCAATGCGCTGCTGCACTACAAGAAACTCTTTGGCACGGCCTTGATCACCGCCGCGCTGCGTCTAGATGAATTCCATCAAGTATTGATCGACGAAGGCAAACCCGATGTCATCCTCACGGTGAGCGACGTCATCAGCTATCAGCAGCAACTGCAAACTGAGGGCTTTACAGCCGAAGAGATCGCAGCTGCGCATCAGCTAGGCCTGACGGACGACGAGATCGAGGTTTCACGCCAGGCGCGTCTGGCCGCCGATCCGGCTACGATCGCCGGCAGCTCGCAGGCGAACCTGATCGAAATGGCGACGGCGTTCCGTGAACTGAGTGACATCCTGTTGAACCCGCCGAACTTCCTGCCCATCGGCAGCACCGGCGGCGCGGGGCGGCCGGCTGCCGCAGCAACGACACCCAATCGCCTGGTGCGTGTCTTCGAGAATGTCTCGACCATTCAAGTCGGCAATCCGTTGTCGCAAACGGCCACGATCGAGCTGCGCGTCCGGCGCGTGGATCTGCCGGCCGATTGGACGATGACGGTTTCACCCGCGCAGGTCACGCTGGCGCCGGGCGAACGGGTCACCGCCACCGTATCGATCGTGCCCGGATCCGCTGCAGTGCAGGGCATCATCGCGCGGGCCACCGTGGAAGGCTACATCGACGATCAACTCATTGGGGGCGTGGCGGTCGACACCCTGGTGCCCAGCTATCGGCCGTTCGATGGAACCTTGCACATCTACCTGCCCTTGATCTTGCGTTAAGCTGATCTCTTTCAGAAACCGGGTTTCTCACTGCCACACGTTTAATTCCATTTGGAAAGTAGAAACCCGGCTTCTTCGTTTTTTATCTTGCTCGCCGGGCCAAGGTAAGAACTTCGACAAAACGCCGTTTCTATTTCATCGGCCGCTTGACGTAGGCCCCTCGGCTGTTTGACCCACCGCGGTTGTGGCTGCAAATCTCCTCTTTATCCGAGTTCAAATTCTCTCAACCCGCCGATGTGTTTTCGCGCGCGACGTTATAAGATGTTGCGGTAACAACGATTCAAAGTTGAATGTCGTTTGACGGCGTCCGGCGTGGCGAGATGTCATCCAGAATCCGGCAAACCGCAAGGAGACACATGTCCAACATCGAAAAGCGCATCGTCGTCGGCGAAGCGACTGAGCGTGTGTTCAAGTACACGGGCGAATCCGATCAATCACGGGGTGTGGGGTCAGGCTTGCTTGAAGTGCGTGACGTACACCGTCTGATCGCCGGCGTGGCCTACGCCAACCGCGTCTACACGCTGAGAGGGCTGCCTTTAGACGATCTGAATATCCAAATGGAATTTGAATCAGATCAACCGGCCCTGACCACGCAACTCCGCAAGTTCGAACTGGCGATGACGTGGAAGTTTCAAGCCGATCGAGCGACTGGCCCGCGCCTGGCACTCGACGGCACTTACACGTATTGGTCGCCCGGCTGAAATGATTGTAGCGACCAGCCTGTCTAAAGAGGAGATCTAAGAATGATGCCAAAAAACATGCAGAATCTTCGTCGTCAATTTCTGATTGGCCTGAGCGTGGTGCTCGGCCTGATTATTCTGGCGGCTTTTATGGTCAGTGCCCCGGTCGCTTTCGCACTGCCTTTACAGGACCTCGAACAAGCGCCACTGCACGATCGGCAGATGATGACCCCGACATTGAAGGTCAGGTCGCTTGTCACGCAGCCTCCAGTGGCAAGACCGGCAGATTCGTTTTTCGTCTTTTTGCCGCTCATCAGCCGGCCACCGGCTCCGCCGCTGCCGCCGCCGGCGCGCGCGACCTTCTTCGTTGAACCGACCATCAAGACGGGCAGCTCCAGCATGCTGGTGGACGCCCAGGGCGGCCTGCATCTAGCCTACGCCAATTATTTGCCACCCGCCGAACATCCGGCTGCCGTCTATCTTTATTGCGCACCCAGCGCGCCATGTGGCAATGCCAGCAGTTGGCACGGCGTAGCCCTGGCCGATCGTGTTAATGAAGTGCAGTTGGCGCTCACTCGCGACGGCCAGCCCCGGTTGTTGATTCGCGCCAAATCGCAGACGGCTGGTCTTGATTGGGATTACTTCTACGCCGAGTGCAATCAGACCTGCACCAATCCCCTTCAATGGACGGGTGACTGGATCGTTGGCAGCTATGGCACTTCGATTTTTGACATCAACGACGATACTTCACCGCAGCGCTCATTTGCGTTAGATTCGCAAGATCGACCGCGCTTTATCTATCAGGATCGCAACTACCCGATCGAGCCGGATCACATCGGCGCGTTCTACATGGCGTGCGAGGCCGACTGCGCCGACGGGCTGAACTGGACCGAGACACAGATCAGTCAGACCGACGGCACGCCCAACTACGAGGTGTTCGATTATCCATCGCTGGCGTTCACGGCGTCCGGCCAGCCGCGTGTGGCAGCGATGATCGATCCGCTGGGGAGTGACACGGCTTTCTACTACGTGGCCTGCGACAGCAACTGCGACGACGTCAATCAGTGGCAGCGCGTCAAGCTGTTCGAACGCGATTCCGGCCCCAACGTCTCGTGGGACATCGAAGTGGATCAGAACGATCGGCCGCGCATCGCTTTCTATAAAGGCGCCACGCTGGATAACACCGGCGATCAACTGTACTTCGTCTCATGCAACACGGGCGACTGTCTCAATGCCGGCGCCTGGCAAAAGCTCAACCTGGGATTGGGTTCCGGCGTGGGCAAGCATCCCGATCTGGAACTCACTGCGCAAGGTCAGCCGCGCGTGGCCTTCATCCGCAAGTTGGGCGACGGGCTGGGCTACACCTGGTGCAACGCGGGCTGTGAGGCGACGCTGGCGAGCTGGCACAACACGGTCGTCGAAACGGCCACGACCTTGGATCAGCAATATCCGGTGGCGCGACCGCCGCACTGCAACGTCGGTCTGTGGAGCAGTCTGGCACCCGTGCTTTCGCTCGATACTGGCGGACATCCACGCGTAGCCTATGACATTGTTTACAACACACAATGCTGGTATGACGATCCCAATGATGGATTGCCGCCCTTCCTGGTCTGGCATCAACTCTGGCACTCGGTGCGTGGCGTGATCTTCCCACACCCGTAAACGGGCTTACCGAGCAATCGCCGTTGCACCTTACTCGCTTGAGGAGACGACCATGATTCGCTGTCCTAAATGCGGCCGCCGCCAACCCGCTTCGGTAATCAGTTGCGACTGCGGCTATGACCTACAACCCTATCGCCGTCAGCTGCAGACCGAAGCGCTCGCTTATCATGCCGCAGCCAGGCCCTATCGCTGGTTGCCGATCTTTCAAATTTTATTACGCCTGATGGGCGCCGTGTGCCTGGCCGGTGGCGCAGTCGGTGCGATCCTGCTGCTCGCCGACAAAGTTGACTTCTGGCAAGTCGTACTGGCGCTGGTCGCGGCCAGCATCATCGCCGTGCCCTATTTCGCATCAGCCGAAGTCATCACCGTGCTGTTGACCGTCAGTGCCCAACAGCCCAATCTACAGCAGCTGTTGCAACGCATCGAACAGGCCTTGCAGCAAACTGACGCGTAAGACAAAAAATCATTCAAGCAGAAGAAGAGGATCAAGATGAAGCAACGTTTATTCCCGCAGTTGTGGATAGGTGTGTTGGCACTTGGCCTGGCCGCGTGTGCGGCAGCACCAACACCCGCCGCGCCTACAGCAGTAGTTGCTAACCCGACCGCAACACCGATCTCGACGGCCACGCCGGAACCCGCCGTCCCGACGACGACCATCATCCAGGCCTATAAAACCGATCAAGCCGCGGCCGATGCCCAATATCAAGGCCAGACGCTGCGGATGACCGGCAAAGTCACCAACATCAATAACGTGTTCGATGTCATGGCGCTGATGCTGCGTGACTCGGAGAGCGAGATCGGCTTGCAATGTTATCTCGCCGACAGCGCGGCTGCGCAGAAAGTCTCAGTCGGACAGACCATCACGATCGAGGGCACTATCAAAGGCGGCGAGCTCGGCCCCTTCATGGTGGCTGAGCCGTGCCGTGTGGTGAATTCTTAATCTACGCTACGCACTCTGAGCGGAACCCAATGGAGTCGACGAGCGCGTGACATACGCTCGCAGCCTTCGACTTCGCCCAAGCAAGGCTTCGCTCAGGATGCAGCTGATTAGCCAACTCAGGAGAATAGCATGTCAATCAAACCGAAATCCAGTATGTTGTTGATCCTCATCGTCGCGCTGTTGCTCAGCGCGTGCGGCACGCCTGCGGCACCGTCAGCCACTACGCCGACGGCAGTCGCTGCGGATGCCACGGCCACACCGGCAGTGGCGCCGTCACCGCAGCCCGCTACCGCGATACCGGCTGCCGCCG
>JAUQXC010000189.1 GCA_030834825.1 Thermoflexales bacterium | reverse complement strand
ATCTGGATCGTGCAACCACGTATCTGGGCGAAGTGAGCGACGAACGTCTCGAGTTCGATCGCAACGAATTTGATTATCGACGCATGTTCGTCTCGAACCCGAAGGTGGCCGGTCACCGCTTGAGTGAGTTAAATCTTCCACAACGGTTTAGCGCGATCGTGACTCGCGTGCGGCGTGGCGACGTTGAGATGCTCGCGCACGCTGATACGGTGTTGGAACTCGGCGATCGGGTGCGGGTTGTCACGCAGCGCGAGAACATGGACGCGGTCAGTACCTTCTTCGGCGACTCATATCGCGCTGTCAGCGAGGTCGACATCCTAACCTTCAGCCTTGGCCTGGGGCTGGGCCTGTTGTTGGGAATGGTGCCGATTCCGCTACCTGGTGGTGTCGTCGTCAAGCTTGGGCTGGCAGGCGGCCCACTGGTTGTAGCCCTGATCTTGGGAACGCTCAGGCACACTGGCCCGATGGTGTGGAGTCTGCCGTACAGTGCCAACCAGACACTGCGCCAGGTCGGCCTGATCCTATTCCTGGCAGGCGTTGGAACGCGCGCCGGTTATGCATTTGTCACGACCTTAACTCAAGGCGGTGGAGTGCCGATCTTCGTGGCAGGTACGATCATCACCGGCCTCACTGCCTGGCTGGCCTTGTGGATCGGCCATCGATTGCTCAAGATGCCGATGAGCCTGTTGATTGGGATGCTCGCCGGGCTACAAACACAACCAGCTGTGCTGGGCTTCGCGCTCGAGCAGACTCGCAACGATCTGCCAAACGTTGGCCATGCCGCCGTCTATCCCGTAGCCATCATCATCAAGATTCTCCTGGCGCAACTGCTGCTGGCGCTCTCAGCATAGGGCGAAAAGTCTACAGTAGGGTATAAACTGCAATGAATATCTGGCACCTAACGCCCGATACGCCACGGCAGCCCAATCGGGTCAGCCCCGGCGAAGTAGTAAACTTGCACATCGGCACCTGGCCGATCGAGCCGGGGCGGTCCGCATGGGTGACGACGCGCGTCGAGCGCACAGACGGAACGAGTCAAACAGGCCGCGTCGAAGCGATGTGGCAGCGCAACGCAGGCGTCAACAGTTACTGGCGCGCCGAGATCGGTCCCTTCGATAAAGGTGATCGTGTGACCTATAGCGTGCATGGCCGCTCGCCCGATGGCGAACTTACTGGCCCAACGTTCTCATTCCGTGTTGGGCCAAAACTTTACCTCGCCATGTTGTGGCATCAGCATCAGCCCATCTATAAGGACACTTCATACCCAACCCAGGCCGGCAGCTATATCCATCCCTGGGTGCGGCTGCACGCTATTCGCGATTACTACTCGATGGCGGCGTTGGTCGCACAGCATCCCAATCTGCATCTGACCATTAACCTGACGCCTTCATTGCTGTGGCAAATCGAAGACTACGTCGAGCGCGGCGCCACCGATCGGGCCTTGGAGTTGACGCTGAAGCCGGCCGAATCGTTAACCGGCGACGAACGCGAGTACATCCTGAGCAACTTCTTTGATGCCGATTGGCATAACCAGATCTTCCCGCACGCTCGCTACAACGACTTGTTCAGCATGCGGCGTGAAGGCCGGCGCTTTTCCGTCGAAGATATGCGCGATTTGCAGATGTGGTTCAATCTGGCCTGGTTCGGTCAGGAGTTTCGTGATACCGATCTCAGATTGGCAACCGACGAGATCGTTTCGGTGCGGCGCTTCGTCGAGCAGGGACGTGGCTTCAGCGTGGCCGACATTGAAGCCATGGTGGCCGAGCAGTATAAGATCATGCGGGCGACAATCCCGATCCATCGCCACTTGCAGGAGCGCGGCCAGATCGAAGTCTCAACCACGCCTTTCTATCATCCGATCTTGCCATTACTGGTCGATACGGATCGGGCCACGATTGATCGACCGGGCGCAACCCACCCGCGCCGCTTTGCCCATCCCGAAGACGCCGAAGCTCAAGTCCGATTGGCCGTCGAGTTTTATCGGCGCCACTTCGGACAACCGCCACGCGGCATGTGGCCGGCCGAAGGGGCCGTCGGTCAGCTGGTCGTTCCGTTTTTCGCTCGACACGGTCTGCACTGGATCGCCACCGATCGGGGTGTCCTGGCTCGATCGGGACGCTGGGGTTATCGGGCCGAGGAACCGGATGTTTTGTGTCAGCCCTATCGTGCTGAAGAAGACACACGGACCATCAGCATTTTCTTCCGCGATACGGCGTTGTCTGATGCGATCGGCTTCCGATATTACCGCTATGTCGATGCCGGGCAGGCCGCCCGCGACTTTTTGCGTGAAATCAAAGACCGCTTCGCCTGGCGCGTGACCGGCGATGAGGACCGTGTGCTGACGGTGATCCTGGATGGCGAGAATGCGTGGAGTTCTTACCGCGAAGACGCCCGACCTTTTTTGCACGCGCGGTATAGCCTGCTGGAGCATGATGCAGAAGTCGAGACGGTCACCTTCGCTGAATACCTGGATGGTCATCCGGAGCGAGGGATCGATCCTCATCCGCAGCCCGGGCAGGCCAAAGTCGATGACCTATTCACAGCTTCCTGGATCGACGAAAACAGTTCAGCGCCGGGCGTTGACCTGGGCAACTGGATTGGTGAGGACGAGGAAAATCGGGGCTGGGAACTGTTGGGCCAGGCGCGAGACTTTCTTGAACAAGTTGACGCTACACCCGGGACCAGCCCCACTGCCTTTGAAGCATTGTACATGGCCGAAGGCAGTGACTGGTTCTGGTGGTTCGGCGCTGATCAAGATTCGGGCAACGATGATGAATTCGATGACCTGTTCCGCGTGCATCTTAAGAACATCTATCGCAACCTGGGCGTCGAGCCGCACGCCGAACTTAATCGCAACATCGTGCCGCACGCCGTGGTGTGGACATTCACGCAGCCGACTACTCAAATTCAGCCCGGCGATCGACTGACCGTGCGCACCAACTGTCCCGGTCTGCTCACCTGGCAGATCGATGGCGGTGACTCGCAAGTGACCGAACTCACGCCCGCGGGTGGCGTGATGGCCGGAGTGCAACGTTACCATTTGACGCTGGGGCCTTTTACATCTCAAGCACACGAAGTACGTTTCCGCTTCCGCTGCACCCATCGCAACTGCGATGGGACGAATGTATGCTGCAAACAGGCTGAACACGTGGTACGGATCTCGCAGTAGGGACAAGCGGCCGCGCGGAACGGAGCAAGTCTATCAAGTCTGTAGTGCTGCATCAACACAGAGTTCCGAAGTTTGCGAAACTTTGGAACCCTGAGTGTCGTGATCTTTTCCTCACTGATAGGCCATTTCGCCGATGCATACTCGGTCAAATGGCGGGTAGCAAAACGAGCAGAATGACGCTAACGTCCTGCCGTCAAGCATGCTATGCTTATTCGGTCAGTCAATTCATTGAAAGCAAACAGATGAAACCCATTCGTACCTTTACTGTTACCCCCTCGTTACCGGCTGTGCTGGACGGCCTGCGTGCGCTGGCCTTCAACTTGCGGTGGGCCTGGAACCACGAGCTGGTTATGTCCTTCCAGCCGGAGCTATTCGTATGGGCCGGCGATGACTTACAGGAAAGAGGAATCACATGACT
>JAUQXC010000188.1 GCA_030834825.1 Thermoflexales bacterium | reverse complement strand
TGAGACCCCGCTCTGCAATAGCGCCATGGCCTTATCGCGCTGCTCCGGCGTCAGTTCACGCAATGGCAGTCCATTGCGCGGAAAATTTCCGGGTGTCGTCCAGTGCCAGCGTGTGCGCTCTGGATCGGCAAAGTCGTAGGTGGCCTTGGCGCGTTGACCTTCGTCAAGCGAATTCAGAAACACTGAGGCGGCCGACGTCATGTGGTTGATCAGCGTTGTCTTGGCCGGCTGTGAAGTGGCTGTAGCGGTAGCAACTGCGGGCCTTGTACCCACCGTGGCTGACGCCGTCGTTGTCGTGGGAAGGGGCGTAGGTTGTAATGTCCTGGTGGAAATTATCCGTGTAGGACTTGGTGCTGAAGTCGAAGTAGTCCGTGATTGACAGGTGGCGACTAGGCCGCTTAACCCGCCCAATACGGTCAGTTGCAACAGCTGACGACGCGTGAGTTGCCGTGTCATGATTGAACTCCTCCCTGGTTCGATTGATCTGCTCCGCTAAAGCGTTGCTGGCCCCGTGCTGTCTATTGTGCCTGTTGCACCTTAAAGGAGCCTAAGAGCCAGGCTCGCCCTCTTTCGAGTTGTGACAAATGACGCGAAATTCAGCGGTTGACCCCTCCTGCTGATCTCGCTATACTTGTGCAACTTCAGACGAAGTGCAGACTCATGTTCAGAATCGGCGACTTCTCCCAACTCGGCCAGGTATCCATCCGTACGCTGCGTCACTACGATGAGCTGGACTTGCTCAAGCCCGCACAGATCGATAAGTTCACCGGTTATCGCTACTACACCATCGAGCAGCTGCCCCGGCTCAATCGCATTCTCGCTTTGAAGGATCTGGGCCTCTCGCTGGAACAAATCGGCGATCTGCTCAAGCGCGATCTGCCGCCCGACCAGCTGCGCGGCATGTTGATGTTAAAGCAGGCCGAGATCGAACAGCAGATGCAGGCCATGCAAACGCAGCTGCGGCGTGTGGCTGCGCGCCTCAACCAGATCGAACGCGAGGGCAAGCCGCCGCAGTACGAGGTCGTGATCAAATCCGTCGCAGCGCAACCCATTGCTTCGTGCCGACGGGTAGTGCCGGACTTCGAGGCCATGGTGGACTATCGGTGCGAGATGTATCGTGTGCTCTATCAGTGGTTGACCGATCAGGCTATCACCCCAACGGAACCGGAATTGGCGATCTACTACAACACGGAGTACGTCGAGCGCGACATCGATATGGAGTTGGGTACGCCAGTTGATCGGCAGACGTTAAAAGAGGTAATTCTACCTGAAACGATCGCGCTCCGTGAGCTGCCCGCTGTCGAAGCGATGGCGAGCGTGATCCACAAAGGGGAGATGTGGGACATCGGCCAGGCCATGGTGGCGTTATACAGTTGGATTGGTTCACATGGCTATGTGTCCAACGGGCCGTACCGCGAGCTGCATCTTTTCTGGCGCGAACTCGAAATTGAAACGGAGCAGTTCAAAAACATTGTGATCGAGGTTCAAGTCCCGATTGCGCCGCTGGATATGCCACAATGAACACCCCGACGCACCTGCTCATTGTCGAAGACGATCCCGCTATTGCGCGCAGCTTGCGGGATGGCCTGGAACGCGAGGGTTATCGTGTTACCCACGCAGCGAATGGCACGGACGGCATTGCTTGCGCACAGGAAGACACGCCCCACTTGATCATTCTTGACGTGCGGCTGCCGGATATGTTAGGGTTCGATGTCTGCCGTCGCCTGCGCGAATTGGGTCTGCGCCAACCGATCGTGATGTTGACCGCCCGTCAAGAAGAAATGGACAAGGTGTTAGGTTTGGAAATAGGCGCCGACGATTACGTGACCAAACCCTATAGCTTGCGCGAACTCCTCTCGCGCCTGCGCGCCATGCTGCGCCGCGCTTATGGCGATCTGTCCTCAGCCGATGCTGATCTGTTATACGCCCGTGATCTGGTGATCGATCGCGCGCGCGGCTACGTGAAGCGCGGTCAGCAAACGCTCAACCTCACCCCGATCGAATTTCGACTGCTTGTCTATCTGGCGCAGCATCCGGGGCAGGCCCTGACCCGTGCGCAAATCCTCGATGCCGTGTGGGGCTATGCTGCCGAAGTAGATAGCGAACGCACCGTCAACGTGCATGTTCGCCGCCTGCGCGAAAAAGTCGAGATCGATCCCAGTCATCCCACGTTGATTCTCACCGTTCCCGGCATTGGATACCGTCTTGTAAAGGGATGAAGGCTGAAAACTACTCCATTTTATCCTTTATCCTTGCCTCTGATTACGAAGTTGTAATCTCCCCATAACCCTTCTGCAATCTACTGCGTCTATACTGAAGCCATTCTTGAAGATGGAGCATGGCGCATGAGACGTGGGTTGATCGCAATGGCGATCGGATTGGTCGTCATCCTGGCAGGTGCCGCAAGTTACTTTACTTCACGAGGTGCCCCCGCCGAAGCAAATACCTCGCGACCTACCACCGTGGCCGTGACGCGCGGTGATGTGCAGCAGCTGGTAACGGCTTCAGGCAAGCTCGTCAACACTCGCAAGACGACGTTGAGCCTGGGCGCGAGTGGACAGCTGGCTAAGGTCGACGTTCGTCCCGGCGATCGGGTGAAGCCGGGACAAGTGCTGGCTGCACTCGACATGACTGATCTGAAACAAGAAGTCGCCCAGGCCGAACAAGCTTATCTGGTCCAGCAGGCCGCTTACAGTCACACCCTTCAACCGGCTGCCGCGACGGTGACTGCGGCGCGTGGGGCGGTGAATAGCGCCGGTGCCGCTTATCAGGCCGCGAAGCAAAAACAGGCAACCCATCAAGATCAGATCACCGTGAGCTGCTTCAATTTGCAAAATGCAGCCGATGCAGTCGGGCGCACGCGCGATGCTTATCAAGCCATCGCCAATGATCTGAGGGGCTGGATCCAGGCTGAGAAACAGGCGCGGCAGGCAGCCTGGGAAGCGGCTCAGAACGCCTATGCAGCAGCGCAGGCACGCTGTGACCTCGTAAGCAACAGCCTGGACGATGGCGGCGTGCGCGCCGCGCACGCGCAGCTGCTTGAGGCGCAGAATGCGTTGACGAACTTGATCTCGCCGACGGCGACCAGCCTCATCACGGCGCGCGCTAACCTGGAAGCAGCGCGCCTGGCACTGGAGCTGGCGCGCCACCAACTTGACCAGGCGACGATCATGGCGCCGTTCGCCGGGGTCGTGGTCGATGTCAAGCAGCAAGTGGGCGACATGGTCAATGCCAACACGGCGATCGTCACCCTGCTGGATCCGCAAGCGTTGGAAGTAGAAGCCGCCGTCGCCGAAAGAGATCTCGGGCTGGTGCAGACCGGCCAGACGGCACAGTTGTTGTTCGATGCCCAGCCTGAGCTCACGGCCAGTGGCCGTGTAGGCCGCATCGTCCCGGCCCGCCTCTCCGGCTCGCAAGCACTCTATCCGGTCTATCTCAACTTTGACGCTCTGCCGGACGGTTTGGCCGCCGATATGTCGGTCGATATCTCGATCGCGATTGCGGCCCAGCCCAACGTGCTGCGGTTGCCGCGTGCGGTCGTGCGCGCCAAACCCGACCATACGGCGCAGGTCAACGTCTGGGTCAACGATCACAGCGAGCCGCGCTCGATCACGACCGGCTTGCGGGGTGACGTGTATGTCGAGATCCTCTCTGGCTTGCAAGAAGGCGATCTCGTCGTGAGCCAGTAGAGATCCTGGTTTCAATCAACTTGAAAGCAAAGGTTCCGGTCATGAAATATTTAAGCATCTTGCTCGCCGTCGGGTTGATCATCCTCTTCATTGGCGGCGTGGGCTATCTGGGTTTTCGCAGTACGCAAGCGAACACCCCGGCTCCCGCGCAGGAAATTCCACAAACAGTGGCCGTCTCACGCGGCGACGTTGAGAAGACAGTTACCGCGCCGGGCAAGCTCGTTGGTACAAACGAAACCGCTTTGACCATGGAGGTCGGCGGCCGGTTGGATAAATTTGACGTGCGCCCCGGCGATGCCGTGCGCGCCGGGCAAGTGTTGGCCGCACTCGACACGACCGTGCTTGAATTGCAGGCGGCCCAAGCCGAGCAAACTTATCTTAAACAACAAGCTGCTTACAGCGTGACGATTCAGCCTGATCCCAAGGCCGTCAACGCGGCTCAGGCCGACGTTAACAGCGCAGCCGCCGCTTATCAGGCCGCCCGGCAGAAATTCGAACAGCGCGAGGATCAGATCACCACCGACTGCCTGGAGTTCAAGCAGGTCTCTGACG
>JAUQXC010000187.1 GCA_030834825.1 Thermoflexales bacterium | reverse complement strand
TACAGTTCGTTCAGGACTTTGAACCCTTCGACGATGAACCCACGTTGATAGAGTGCATTGGCATACATCACCGCCATATGACTGAACATGGCGCCGTTTTCTTTGTGGCCGAACGCGAAGCCGAAGCAGCGCCCCAGATTCAGTAGCACCGCGCCGAAATCGGTGTTGAGGCGGTAACCGCCCATCCTGGGTTCGTACAAATAGCGATCGGCCGCTCGCACGATTTCGCGTGCTTGCTCATCCGTCGCGATGCCGCCCCTCAGCGTGAAAACCTGGCCCGTCAAGGTCATCCGCACGCCGTTGGGATGATCGCCCTCGACGCGCAGCCCGTCGTTATCGTAATAACCGTTGAACCAGGCAAATCCAGCTTGATCGGTGATCCACTCCTGTTGGCGCAGATGCTCAAATATCCATTCGGCCTTGCGGCGCAGGTCGTTCGCCAGATCGCCGAGGGTGACACGTATTTTCTTGCCTGTCAGCGTCTGGCGCACGCTTTCGAAGTAAGCGCTTAGGCGCTCATGCTTCGCGGCGATGGAGTTGTAATCGATGGTATGTTGCGCCGTATCGAGCAGGGGCAGCAGCTCGGCGGCGATCTCGACTTCATGGGTGCCTGACTTTTCCACCGCCAACACCAGTTCGCTGAGCTGCTTGAAGTTGCTGGCATACAAGGCCGTGAATGCCACACTCTCGCCGCGCGTGCGGGCCAGGTCCAACCCGTCGTTCCAGTCCGCGCCTTCGAGCCGAATGATGTTGTGCTCGCCGACGTTGAAGAAGGGTGTCAGGTGTTGTAGCAGCAGATGCTCCAGCACCGTGCCGCGATAGACCTCACCATCGGCGGTGCGTTGCTGTGTCCCTTGTGCGGCTTGCCACACGTCGTCGCGTTGTTGCGCGCGATAGTTCAGGCGATCTTTGAAGTAGACTTGCTCGCGCAGCAGGAAAGCCAGGTCGCCTGTCTGATCGATGTACAACTTTGTGGTCAGCAGCGGCCAGGCGCCGTGATCCATCCACACGCGCGGAATGTTGTTGCGATCGGCTTTGAATTCGCCGGGTGCACTGCCGATGATGGTGGCATTGCTGCCGTCGCAGCGGACACCCGCAAAGTTGCTGAAGAGCAGTTCGCTGACGTCGTCCGTTTCCGTCAGCAAGAGTGTCAGGATGTCCTGCCAGAGATCGCGCCAGCCGCGTCCCCCGCGCCCGTAGTCGTGATAGGGCAGCCACGAATTGCCCACGCTGCGGCGCAGGATCGGTTGCAGCGTCACCCACTTCAACCACTGATCGAAGCGCGCCTCACGGGTCTGGAAGCGCAGCGTCGCTAGCTTTTGCGACCAATACGCTTGTGTGTCGGCCAACGCTCGATCGAACCTGGCCGTGCTGCCATAACGGCCGATCAACTCATCCGCTGAAGTGTCTTCGTCGAGAATAGCCAGGACGAGAATGAACGATTTGCTTTGGCTGGGCGTGAGTGCGATCGAGTTGAAGCGCAGGCCGCCGATCGCTTCGTAGCCCGCGATCATCACATCGGCGCCGAGTCCCGGCTTAGGCTCAACGATTGCTTCCGGCCAATCGAGTGTGCCGCCTTCGCCGATGAAATCTTCGACAACGGGGAAGAATTCGCGGGGCGGTGTGCCATCTTCTTCCGCGCCCAACACTGCGTAAGTGATCGAGTTGGGTTGATGACCGCGCTCGTCAAAAGAGAGCGTGGGTTTTACCAGCACGCCATGGCGCTGGGTTCGCGTGCGGTGCAGCAGCGACGTGACGTGCCGGTGATCGCGCAAGTTGTCCGCCGAGCGACCATAGATGGGAATGGCCGCGGTGGGTGTCAACATCAACGGTCGATCGCCAATGTTCGTCAACGTGACGCGCATCAATTCAGCTTGATCGTGATTGGCGGGCACGAAGTTGGTCACTGTGGCGCGCAGGCCCAGCGTCGAATTCGTCCGCTCGAGCGTGTGCCACAGGAATCCAGCGTGCAGTTTCACTTCTTCAGCAGCAGGCTGCGCGAGCTGTGACGCAGAATTTCCTGTCACCGACCACGCGCCAAAACCCGGCACGTGGACCCAGAAGTTGCGCGCCGCGCGTGAGGTATGCAAGTCTTCAACCGAAACGGGCAGGGTCAGAAAAGTGTTTTGATTCGTCTTGATGTCGCCATGCAGCGTGGGCGAGACCACCGACACCAGGCCGGACTCGTTCACCAACGGGAAATACAGATAGCTGCTGGTGTGTGGGGCCGTTAATTCAAAGGTGCCGTTATCATCGCAGAAGTGCCAGGTGGTTGTGATCATGTTAGCCTTCTTGGCCTAAGAAACCGGGTTTCTTCATTCTGGATGGAATGGAGATGAACAGGCAGAAACCCGGTTTCTGCTGTTTATGCTTTCAGCGTCAGCCGCAGGCGATGCGCCAACGGCGTGATGTGCCGATCAAGCAGGGTGGTGAGATCAGGATCAGGCGAGGCCAGCACGTCTTCCCAGATCGCCGGGATCACATCAACCAGGTGCTTTTCGATCAGGCCCCACAGGCGACCCGAAGGGAACGAGCGGCCGCTCTGTAGCATGGGTGCATAAATGTCAAAGGGCGGCTGGCGTAAAGCCTCGGCTTGTTCCAGGATCTCGATGCGTGCCGGTAAGCCAAAGGCCGGGTAAAGCGCGTGCGGCGCTTGACGACCGGCTAGATACTCCACCAGCTTGAGCGCGGCCTGAACTTTGCGGCTGTACTGCCAGATCACCAGATGGTAGCCGCCCACGAAGGGCACGCCCATCATCGGCGCGGTGCCCAGGTTGGCGCGCCGCTCTGGATCGAAACGGCGATCTTGCAGCAGCCAGTGACCACTGAAGGTGATGGCGGCTTGCCCGGTGCGGAAGAGTTCATCCGCTTGTGCTTCGTCACATCGCCGGGCGCTTTCCGAAAGATAGCGGCCCAGGCGGAAATAGTTCTGCATCCCGGCGAGCGTTGCGGCGCGATCGAGCAGCAGTGTGCCGTCACGCTCGTCGAGAAAGTCGCCGCCTGCGCCCCAGACCCAGCTGGCCAGGTTGTGCACGGCCAGCCGCGAGCTCCGGGTGGGAAAAACCAGCGGCGTGTGAAGGCCATGATCGCGCAAGCCCTGCAAAACATGCTCCAACTGTACAGGCGATTGAAAGGCCGTGGCTGCACTGACGCCTGCCTGCGCCAGAAGATCACGGCGATAGCAGATGATGCGTGTGTCGGCCAGCCAGGGCATGGCCCAGACTGTCGGAGCGGTGCTCAACCGAATGTCAGGCAGGGTGGCGCTTTGCCAGCTCGCGG
>JAUQXC010000018.1 GCA_030834825.1 Thermoflexales bacterium | reverse complement strand
ATTATCTGGTCAAGCCCTTTTTGCCGGATGAACTCCTAGCGCGGGTGGAATCCGTGCTGCGCCGCACGTATCGCGCCCGGCAGCCCTTGTCCAAATTGCTGCGGGCCGGACCAGATGTGATCATCAACCCCGCCTCACACGAAGTTTTTGTGCACGGCCATCTCACACCGCTCCAACCGGCCGAATATACGTTGCTCGTCCTGTTGGCGCAGCGCCCCGGCGAAGTGATCAGCGTCAATGCCATTGCGGAAGCGCTGGACATCGGCGAAAACGAAAAGCGCCGCGATCGCGTGAAGTGGCACATCTGGAAATTGCGCCAGGCGATCGAAGACGATCAGAAGCACCCCAAATTGATTCTGACCGAGCCGGGTCACGGGTACCGGCTGGAAAAAGTTGAATGATGACGAAGCCGCGCTGACTGCGCGGCTTTTTTGTTCCCCGTCACCCGATCGTCCTATTGTGCCCCGACAAGCACCTCATTACAATCAGTAAGCGACACAACGCCAGCAATCGGATTTCTTCACCTTGGCGCAAATTCCATAGTTTTGTTTACGACTGCGCTCCTGCTGGAGGGTCACCTCGGCCCAGAGCCGATGTGTGGAACCGCTGTGCAGAAACCCGGTTTCTGAAATTTGAATAAGTGAGGTAAACATGAAACTCCTGCGTCTCACACTGATTCTTGCCGGGACTGTGTTGTCCCTCATTCTGATCGGCGTCACCAGCAAGGCGTCACCGAACTACACCCTTACTCAGAAGTGGCAGCGCTGCCCCACGTGGTGGTGCGAAACCGGCTGGTATGCTTCACCCGCCGTCGTTGATGTGGACAAAGACGGTCAGGTCGAAGCGCTGTGGGGCGGTTATACCTTGATGGCCGTCAACGGTAGCAGCGGGACGATCAAGTGGAATCGCCCTCAAGGCAGCAGTTCTCGGCTGTGGCCCGGCATCGTCGTGGCCGATCTCGATCACAATGGCACACTCGAAATCGTCACGGCGAGCGGTAATGGCATGCTGTCGGTTTACACTGCCAGCGGCGATCCGGTCTCCGGTTGGCCCGTCAACCCCACCGGCTCAGGCAACGAGCTGCGCAGCCTGGCCGTGGCCGACATCGACAACAACAGCGATCTGGAAATCGTCGTCTGCTCGACACGCCCCGATAATCAATGGTTCGTCTACGAGCATAACGGTGCGCTGCGCGCCGGCTGGCCTAAGATGAGCGGCGACGGTGACATCAACGGCTGGGCTGCCGGTTGCTTCAACGAAAACGTGGGAGTGGCCGACATCGATAACGATGGGCGTGGTGAAATCATCGGACCGAATGACATGCACTACGCCGCCGCCTTCAACGATGATGGCTCGCCCGTGCGCGCCAACACGATCTACGGGCAAGTCGGCGGGCAGAATAAACCGTGGGCGCGCGTAGGCCTGCACGTCGATCACGCCGTCGATCTGCGCGGCTACGCCCACTGTGGCACCGAGCATCGTCCCAACATGATGAGCAGCGCGCCGACCATCGCCGACGTGAACGGCGACGGCAGTAAAGAGATCATCATCGTCGGTAATGTTCACAACTGCGGCACCACTCCATACACCGATCTCTACGAGACGCCGTTCATTCTCAACGCCGATCGTACGCGCTGGAAGGATGCCAGCAACGATTGGACGATTGTCCCCCTGCCCGCGGGCGCCGCGCCGTTGAGTGAAGACTACGGACTGATCGAAAACAGTATGCCCAACCCCGTCGTCGTCGATCTGGATGGCGACGGTCGCAAGGAAATTCTATATTCCTCGTACGATGGTCGGGTGCACGCCTACTGGCTGGATAAGACCGAGCATGGCAGCTGGCCGTTCGAAGTCTACAATCCCGCCGAAGGCTTTTATCGCTTTGCCTCCGAACCGATCGTGGCCGATCTGGAGAATGATGGCAAGGCCGAGGTGATCTTTGCCTCGTGGACACAGCATGGCAGCTATCAACCGGGCAAACTCTACATCGTCAGCTGGGATGGCAACTTGATTCAAGCGCTCGATCTACCTTGGAACTCGAGTGACACCAATTGGCGCGGAGGCGGATCGCTGGCCGCGCCGACCATCGCCAACATCGATGCTGACCCTGATATGGAAATCGTCGTCGGCACCGTGAACAAGGGCTTGGTGGCCTATGACTTGGGCGGATCGTCGGGGGCGCGCATTTTGTGGGGCACGGGGCGAGGAAGTTTTCAGCGCACGGGCCTGGCCCCGGCGGTGATCTACAACAACGGCTCGCTCGACAACTCCTACAAGATCGTAAACGACCCACGTCCTGCGCCGGGTACACCACTGACCTACACCATCGTGTTGACGAATCCCGGCCCGCTGCTGTCCGCCGTGCGCCTGACCGACACGCTACCCAACAACGCTTACCTGGTGAATGGCAGCCTCGCTGCCTCAAGCGGCACTTGGGGCCTCAGCGGCAATGTGGTGACGTGGACCGGTGCAGTGTCCCTCACCCGGCGTGTCACCCTCACCTACGTGATGACCACGAGCCATGAGATCACCCTGCCCACCGCCATCCTCAACACGGCGCTGATCCATGATGGATTGGGCAACCTCCACACGCGCATAGCCGGCGCCATCGTGAATGGTTACGGGACGTATCTGCCGATCGCGAGGAAGTGAGTGCGGATTCGTTTGCAGCGAAAGCGCCGTTTTTTGTTTGCCTCGGCGGGATATTCGTTCTATACTCGTGTTGTTCTTCAACACGCTGACTGCTGGAGCGTAACAGATCGATCGCTTTTGACGAATCTCAGCAAGAAGTCGCCACTCATGTCAAACATTTCCGCACCACTCTCGACCATTACCGTTCCCCCAATATCAATTTGAAGCCGGCGATCGAACCGGCTTGTCCAAGCTGCCGTTGCGCCTGGATCTAAAACGGCCAAGGAGAGACCATGCCCAACCACGCCATTACCGCTGAAAACCTGACTTATCGCTACGGAGATTTGCTCGCCGTTGACCACATCAACTTTGATGTAGCCGAAGGTGAAATCCTGGGCTTCCTAGGCCCCAATGGCGCCGGCAAGACCACCACTGTTAAGATGCTGACCGGACAGATGCGCCCCAAAGAAGGCAAAGCCACGCTACTGGGCATGGACGTTACCACGCAGACCGAAAAAGTGCAGGCACAGATTGGCGTTTGCTTTGAGATCGCCAACCTCTACGAGCAGATGACGGGCCTTGAGAACTTGAAGCTGTTTGCGCAATTGTTCAGCGTCAAGAACTTCGACGCGCGCGCCCTGCTCGATCGAGTCGGGCTGGGCGAACGCGGCAAAGACCGGGTAGAAGGATACTCCAAAGGCATGAAACAACGCCTGATGGTGGCGCGGGCCTTGGTTAATCAGCCGCGCATCCTTTTCCTCGACGAACCCACCGAAGGGTTGGACCCGGTCTCAGCCGAATCCATCCGCAACCTGATCCTGGATGAAGCCAAAAGGGGCGTAACCATCTTCCTGACCACGCACGACATGCTCGAAGCCGATAAGCTGTGCGATCGGGTGGCCTTCATCGATCGGGGCAAGATTGCCGTGCTCGATACCCCGCATAACCTCAAGCAGCAATACGGCAAGCGCCGGGTCAAAGCGCAGGTGACCGGCCACGACGGCAAACTTGAAAACCGTGAGATCAGGCTCGACACAGACGCCACCGCAACCGACCTGCAAAAGCTATTCAGTGCTGAAAAGGTCATCACCATCCATAGCGAGGAAGCCAGCCTGGAAGACATCTTCATCCAGATCACCGGGCGAGGGTTGGCGTAAATGAACTGGCAGACCATTCCCCCCTTGATTGGCAAAGACCTGAAGCTATTCTTTCGGAACAGGTTCTACACCTTTATCACCCTCGTCGCGCTGGTGGCATACATTGGAGTGTATTACGTGATGCCAGACAGGGTGGACGAGATCATCGAGGTCGGGCTATATGCGCCATCCACGGCGGCCGAAGTAGCGCAGATGCTGGAGGATGATGGAATCAGCTTCCAACTGTTTGAAAGCGAAGCGACCCTCAAACAGGCCATCCTGGCTAAAGAAATAGGCAGCGGTCTCGCCTTCCCGGAAAATCTGGTCCAGGACGTGATGGCAGGTGCCAAGCCCACGGTGGACATCTACGTACCTTCAGACGTCGATCAGGACACCCAAGAAGCCATGCAAGTCATCGTCGAGGCCATGTCCTTGACGCTGACCGGGCGGGCATTGAAGATTGATACCAACGAGGTCACTCTCGGACGCGACATGGCCGGCCAGCAGATTCCGCCACGCGACCGTATGCTGCCGCTCTTTGCCATCATCGTGCTGATGTTCGAAACGATGGGATTGGCGAGCTTGCTGGCAGAGGAGGTCCAGGCTGGCACCATCCGCGCCCTGCTGATCTCTCCGCTGGGCACTCGCGAATTGTTCTTGGCCAAGGGCATTGTCAGTGTTTCCATGGTGCTTTTCCAGACGGTGGTGCTGATGACGGCCGTGGGCGCCATGAAATACGAACCTCTGATCATCCTGACGACCCTGTTCCTGGGCGCGCTGCTGGTGACCGGCATCGGCTTCCTGATGGGTGCGGTGGGTAAGGACATGCTCTCGGTCATGGCCTGGGGGGTGCTCGCCGTGATCTTGCTGGGCATCCCTTCCTTTGGTGTGGTATTCCCCGGCACCATGACCGGCTGGGCCAAGCTTATCCCTTCATATTACCTGGTCGACACGGTGCACCAGGTCGTCAACTTTGGCGCTGGGTGGTCGCAGATCTCCCATAACTTGCTCAGCCTGCTGGTTTGGGATGTGGCCTTGCTGTTCCTGGGTGCCACGGTTTTGAAGAGGAAGTTCGCATGAACATCAACCGTATTTTCACACTCGTCAAAAAAGAGTTCCTATTTGGCTCGAAGAATTTCATCTTCATCATGGCGGTGGTCATGCCGGTTGTCCTCACTTTGGTGATTTCGCTGCTGGTCGGCACCCTGTTCTCGGGCAAACCGCGCCTGGGCATTGTCGACCAAGGCCATTCCCAATTGACCGCCAAACTGGATCAGCTGGATTACCTCACAACCGAACTGTATCCGTCCGCGGAGCTATTGCACACCGAGGTTGAGCGCGGCGCGCTGGATATGGGGCTGGTCCTGCCCGCAGACTTTGACCGCCGACTTCAGGCTGAAGCTGAGACCGGCATGGACTTGCTCATCTGGGGCGAGAGCCTGCTCAAGCATCGTACCATCCTGGCTGTTTCGCTGGTTCGCCAGATTATTGACGTAGCCGGACGCGAGATACCGGTCAACACGGCGTTGGTGTTGCTGGGCGAAGAAGCCAACATCCTCTGGGATGTACGCCTGTTCCCGTTCGTGGTCATCATCACCATTCTACTGGGTGGTATGATGGTCCCGGCCACCTCCCTGGTGGAAGAGAAGGTCAAACGTACCTACCGCGCTCTGCTGATCACCCCCGCCTCGCTGAGGGATATCCTGACCGCCAAAGGGTTGACCGGTGTAATCCTGGCGCTCTTTGAAGGGCTGCTCATCCTGTCGATCAACCGTGCTTTTGGCAGCCAGCCTGCCACCCTAATCGCAGTCATGATCATCAGCGGCATATTCGCCGCCGCCACAGGGATCATCCTGGGCGTGCTGGTCAAGGATATCAGCACGCTCTTCACCGTCATCAAGAGCCTGGGGATTTTCCTGTACGCCCCAGCCTTTGTCTTCATGTTCCCGGAAATCCCGCAGTGGATCGCCCAAATCTTCCCAACCTACTACCTGCTCAACCCCATCATCGAATTGACCATGAATAACGCCACCTGGGCTGACATCGCCACGGATGTCTACATCCTGATCGGGCTGACTATCGCGCTGATCGGTGTGGCCGGGTTCCTGGCCCGCCGCGCGCTGGACGCAGACGCCTGAGTGATTAAGGGCAACATGACCCAGAAACTGGCCTACCAGACTTATCAGGAAGTGAAAGTGTGGCTGCTGCCTTTTACTGTACAATGAAGTAAGAGGCCAACATGAAAGTCGTCATACCAGGTGGCTCAGGTCAAGTCGGAACCATTCTCGCTCGTGCTCTAGGCAATGCAGGACATGAGGTTGTGATTCTCGGTCGCCAGCCCGGCAATTCGTCATGGCGCACCGTGAGATGGGATGCGTCCACACTCGGCGATTGGGCCGCCGAGTTGGAACACGCCGATGTTGTGATCAATCTGGCCGGGCGCAGCGTTAACTGTCGCTATACCGCAGAGAACCGGCGCCTCATCCTCGAGTCGCGAGTTAAGTCCACGCGGATCATTGGCGAGGCGATTGCGCAAGCCTCTCACCCGCCCCGTGCCTGGTTGCAGGCCAGCACCGCCACCATCTATGCCCATCGCTATGATGCGCCTAACGACGAAGCAACCGGTAGCATTGGTGGTTCCGAATCGAAGGCTCCTGCCA
>JAUQXC010000186.1 GCA_030834825.1 Thermoflexales bacterium | reverse complement strand
TTCTCAGTACTTTCAACGCGTCACTCGTTACTATAAACAAAAACCCCTCTCCACTTTGGAGAGGGGCTAGGGGGATGAGGTGCTTTACAGCGTTGAGCTTACAGTCCAGCTTCCCGGCGCAGCACGTCGGCCTTATCAGTCTTCTCCCACGGCACATCCAGATCGTGACGCCCAAAGTGACCGTAAGACGCCACCTGCTTGTAAATCGGACGGCGCAGTTTCAAATCACGGATGATTGCCGCCGGACGCATATCGAAATGCTGGGCAATCAACGCCGCGATCTGCTCATCAGGGATCACACCCGTGCCAAAGGTTTCAACCGCCAGCGAAGTCGGCTGTGCCACGCCGATAGCATACGAAACCTGTACCTCAAATCGGGTCGCTAAACCAGCCGCCACCACATTCTTGGCAACATAACGCGCCATGTAGGCTGCGCTGCGATCAACTTTCGTCGGGTCTTTGCCGGAGAACGCACCACCACCATGCCGTGCCACACCGCCGTAAGTATCAACGATGATCTTACGCCCGGTCAGACCAGCATCGCCCAGCGGCCCGCCCGTCACAAAACGCCCGGTTGGGTTGATGAAAATACGGGTGTTATCATCCAGCAGTTCAGCCGGAACAACTGGCTTAATAATGTATTCAATCACCTGTGCGCGAATGTCTTCCTGGCTGATTTCCGGCGCGTGCTGTGTGGAAATCACGACGGTATCAATACGCTTCGGTTTTCCAAAAGCATATTCAACCGTGACCTGGCTCTTGGCATCCGGGCGCAGCCATTCCAGTTGGCCGGACTTGCGGGCTTCGGCCAAGCGCCGGGTCAGCTTGTGGGAAAGTGAAATAGTGAGGGGCATCAATTCCGGTGTTTCGTCGCAGGCAAAGCCGATCATCATACCCTGATCGCCTGCTCCGGTCGCCTCGATTTCGGCCTCGCTCATATGGCCTTCACGAGCCTCCAGCGCCTTGTCCACACCCTGAGCAATATCGGAGGACTGTTCCTTGATCGAAACAATCACACCACAGGTTTCGGCATCAAAACCGAACTTGCCGCGTGTATAGCCAATATCGCGGACGGTATCCCGCACCAGTTTATCAATATCGACGTAGGCGCTGGTTGTAATCTCGCCCATAACCAACACCAGCCCGGTCGTCGTGGCGCATTCACAGGCTACACGCGCATTAGCATCCTGCTCAAGAATAGCATCCAGCACTGCATCGGAAATCTGGTCACACATCTTATCCGGGTGGCCTTCGGAAACCGACTCCGACGTGAAAAAATAACGTGGCGAAGTCATGAAGGTTGTGTTACTCAACGGGGTTTGCTCCTTAATCGTGCCCATACGTGTCGTTCCTCCAGAACGAAAAAACGCCTCTCTGGAACAGAAGAGGCGTAGTTGACATGGGTTCATGAACGCTCATCTTCCAGAGATTAACCTCTGACGGAATTGGCACCGTCCCAACGCTTTGGGGGTTGCCGCGACTTCGCAGGGCCGTTTCCCTCTGTCGCTCTTGATGAGTGCGATTACAGCACTTTCATATTAGAAATCACTCTACCATAGATACGGCATGAATTCAACAACGGATATTAACCAATTCTAAGGAGATGCTCACCTTTCATCCAGCATTAAGGTAAATGTGATTAAATCCAAAATTGCGGTTCAAAACGTAAAGATATTCAAACCGCAAAAATCTATTGGGGTTTCGCTGCTGCATGGTCAGCAGTGAGCAGTCTTTTAAAATCTTCTTGCAAAGGAGAGCAATTGTGGGGAAGTATCGCTTCAGTAAAATAGTAGTGCTCATGGTACTGCTGGCGACAGCGCTGGTCTCCCCGATCCGCGCCCAGTCGGAAACACCTTCACTTAGTGTCACCGATCAGGTATCAGATGGATCGGTGGTTATTGCCAGTGTTTACAGCGAAGGATCAGGCTATGTGGTGATCCGCAACGATGGTGGTGGACGCGGCACACCCGGCCCTATTCTGGGTTTCACTCCTGTTGGCCCCGGCTGGAGCTACAATGTTTCGGTTGATCTGGCGCTGGATGTTGCCACGGCCACCCTGTATGCATCGCTGCATACCGATGACCCAAATGATGAAGGCAACACAGGTACATTCGACTTCGGTGAATTGGGTGGCACAGACTCGCCTGTAATCGTCGATGATGAGGCTCTCCAGGTGGCTTTCAAGGCACAGGTCATTGCAATGGACGATCAGTTCGTTGCAGAAGACAACACGGTAACCTTGAATGATGTTGTTACCGATGCTCCCGGTTGGCTGGTAATTCATGCCGACGCGGGCGGCACATTTGGTGCAGTACTCGGTCAGACTCAAGTTCGTTCAGGCCGAAACAGTAATGTGTCGGTCGAAATTGCTAGCGATGGTCGCACTACGGTCTTGTGGCCGATGCTCCACGTCGATACGGGTGAGGCCGGTGTTTATGAATTCGGCGCAGTCGAAGGTGCAGATGGCCCGGTGGTTGCTAATGGTGCAGTCGCTGCCCTGCCTGTCTGGACGGAACCGCACATTCGTATGAGCGACCAGATTGCTATCCCCGGCGATGGCAGCGAGGCTGCAAGCCCCGCAACCGTCGTGGTTGAATCCGTGCTTTCAGCCGGCCCCGGTTTCCTGGTCATCCATCAGGATGCAGGCGGCTCGTTCGGTGGTGTAGCAGGTTTTGCCGCAGTGGGTGATGGCCTCAATCAAGATGTCGAAGTTGTACTTGATCAGGGTGAAGTAACAGCCGTTCTGTGGCCGATGCTCCATGTTGATACCGGTGTCGAAGGCGAGTATGAGTTCGGCACAGT
>JAUQXC010000185.1 GCA_030834825.1 Thermoflexales bacterium | reverse complement strand
GCGTTGATCGGTATGGACCCCGGGATCATATTGTTCGGGCGGAGCGTATTCCGGCGTGCCGATGCCATGGAACATGGTCATGGTCCGCGGATCGTTGAGATTGTAGGGCTTGGCCAGGCCAAAGTCTACCAGGAAGATCCGTCCTTCAGTCGTGCGGCGGATGTTGGCCGGCTTGATGTCGCGGTGAATCACATTGTTGGCATGGATGTATTCCAGGGCAAACAACAACTGATCGGCCCATTCCAATACCAGATCTTCTGCAAAGCCAGTCCGGTTGGTCCCCAACATGTCTTGCAGAGCCTGACCCTCGATGTAATCCATGATCAGGTAGTGCAGATCGTTCTCGATGAAGTAATCGGTGACGCGGGGCAGGTTGGGGTGATGCAGCCCGGCCAGGGTTTGCGCCTCGCGCAGGAACTGCTTGCGCATCTGCTCGGCAGCATGCTCGTTCACGGCCTGTGTCGGCAGCATTTGCTTGATCGCCACATAGCGATTGAGCACCGGGTCATGCGCATAATACACCGCACCCATGCCGCCCTTGCCCAGCAGCCGGATGATCCGGAACCGATTATTTAGTGTATGGCCCGTGGGTAATTCCATTGTTTACAGTATAGCATGGTCCAGCCAGAATTTGGTCTGAATCTACCAACCGATGCGAAGAACTGTCCGGGCCGTCGTCCCTGGCGCTGGGCGCGAACGGTCGGGCCGTCGCTATTAGAATTTCTTTTCCGCATAATCCGAGTACCCACCGACATAGTCGGTCAGTCGCCCGCTGTCCAGTTCCACGATGCGAGTGGCCATGCGATCGAGAAAATACCGATCGTGCGAGACGCACAACACGGTGCCTTCGAAGTTTTGCAGCGAGTTCTCCAGCACTTCGGCGGAGGCGATGTCGAGATTGTTCGTTGGCTCGTCCAGCAGCAGAAAGTTCGCGCCGCTCAGCATGAGCAGTGCCAATTGCAGCCGGCTGCGCTCGCCACCCGACAAATCTCCCACCCGTTGACGGCATTGCTCGTAGGTAAACAGGAACTTGAGCAGAAATGCCACCGCGGCGCCTTCGCTGCATTCCTTGGCATAGCGGATGAGATCGATGAGCGTTTGATCGCGTTCGAGAGTTTCGTGCTGTTGCGCATAATACCCGATCGAAATACTCGGCCCGACGACGATCTCCCCCCGATCAACTGGCAGCTCCTCTAGGATCATTTTCAATAAGACCGACTTGCCCGCACCGTTAGGCCCGACCAGGCCCACCCGCTCGCCGTGACGGATGAGTAAATTGAGCCGGTCGAAGAGATAACCTGGCGTAGGTTCGAAGCGCTTCGCCAGGTCGGTGATCTCGAGTACCTTGTTGCTGCCACGCCAGCCGTTGATTTGCAGGTCCATGCGCCGGGGTTCCAGCACGGGCCGCTCGATCTCGTCGATCTTTTCGATGCGGCCCAGGATAGCTTTCCCGCGCTTGATGAACTTCTCGTTGTCGTACTGGCGTCCCCACATCAAGAGCTGCTTGGCGGCTGCTTGCAAACGCCCAATCTCGCGTTGCTGGACGTCATAGAGCTGCTGCTGCCGGGCCAGGCGCATTTGCTTTTCAAAGGCGTATTCCGAGTAAGTGCCGGGCCACGTCGTGATACAGCCCGCTTCGAGTTCGGCGATCTCATCCACGACGTGGTCGAGCAAATAGCGATCATGCGAGACAATCACCACCGCGCCGTGATAGTCGTTGATGGTGCGTTCCAGAAATGCTTTGCCGTTCAGATCGAGATGGTTGTCCGGCTCGTCGAGCAGCAGCAGGTGCGGCTGCGTAATCAAGAGCTTCGCCAGCCCGACGAGTTTCTTCTGCCCCCCGCTGAGATTGGCGACCTTGTTGTTGAAGTCGGCTTCGTCCAGGCCCAGGCCGCGCAGCGTATCGCGCACCCGCTTCTCGTAGTTCAACCCGCCGAGCTCTTCATAGCGATCCAGCAGGCGCTGCTGCGTCTCCAGGGTTCGCTCCAACGCCTTGGCATTGCCATAGATCGCCGGATCGCTCAGCTTGTGTTCGATCGTCAGCAAGTCTTTTTCCAGTGCATGTAGTTCCGCTGAGGCGGAGAGCGCCTCTTCCAGCGCGGTCTTGTCGGGATCGAGCGCTGGGTCTTGCTGCAAATAGCCGACGGTCAGGCCCTTCGCGCGGGTGATCGATCCGCCGTCGGGCGGCATCTCGCCCGCGATGAGTTTGAGCAGCGACGATTTGCCTGCGCCGTTAGCGCCGATGAGGCCCACGCAGCGATCATCGTGGATCTCCCAATCGACTTTGGTCAGGATGTGGCGCGCGAACAAATCGAGTTTGAGGTTGTTGAGGTTGACGGCAAGCATGGTTGGTCTCCACAAAATAAAAAACCGCAGGGCAGCGCCTGCGGTTTTGACGAAAGTGATTTCTCTACCGGTCACGAGGCGCAATACGACAAGGACAAGCCCCGATTGGACCACGAGTCGCCGTGCAGACCAGAATGGTGTTGGGAGTCAGGTAAAACATGGAGGTGATTATAGCGGGAAACGGCGAGAGTGCAAATGCAAAAGGGAGGTTGCCCGACGACCAAGCTAAGCCGCTGCAAGAAATGGCACTGCCTTGACTCGCTAAATGCGTTGGTAGCGCCAGACGCCACCGGATGCTCGTTCCAGTTCATCGGCCAAACGACCGTGTATTAGGCACTCAACCTGTGGTGCCCTGGCAAAACGAAGTTCGATGAACTCGACAGCAACGCCGAGAAAAGTTTGTCGATTCAGTCCTCCTGTTAAATCTGTCCACGGTACGAAAATCGGACGGTGCCCAAGGCGAAACGGGAAAAACAAAGAGAGGTGTATTCCCATCGAATTGGCGGAAACATGAATAGCGCCACGGTATGACGCCCGGCGACCGAATCGGGCGCTTTGAAATTGCCAGTGTGCGCCGTCAAGGGAATGAGATGCTGGATAGGCAGAAGCCAGCTCGGCCCATCCACTGCGTTTTGCAAGAAACCATGAGAAGAGAAGCCAAAAGGTAGCAAAGAGGAGAAGAAAGGCTGGTGGTTGAAGAAACGCGAAAGGATCAAAATAAGGCACTGTGCCTCCAAGTGCATCACTCTGCAATTCGGTGTGCGGCCAGCGAAACAGATCGATGAGTAGCCTCGTGGTATCAGGCGCTCATCCTGTCCGGCTTGCCGGTCGATTACGCAATCCTATCCGCATCCAACGGGCGCGACCGATCGAGCGCTCGGTTCGTCAGCGCCGGGCCGCTCGCCTAGCGCGTCGTGGGAATGACAGACGTAGTGAACTGTGCAGCGTGAGTTAATACGAAAAGAAACTCCCAATAAAGACTGAGGCTATGATGAGGAATATTCCACACACTGAAAACAAAATCAAGGCACGATGAGCTTCAAGCGTGTCAGCCATGACGCGATTGACACGCTCGTCTACACGCGAGCCGCTGGCATAATAAATTCGAGTATCCCCACGAAGTTGATTGCCACCGATTACGAATGAGACGCCGATGATGATTGCCAGCGATCCGGTAATGAAGAACGCATTACTGAACTCAACTGAAGTTGTCCACTTTGATAATAGCCCGATGAGTATGATGGTCACGCCGACTGCTATTGCGGCTAATAGTGCAACGCCACAAATTTTTATGAATGCGCTGAAATTCTGTTTCATTAGAACCTCTTGGAATGAACGCAACTCATTGTTTCTCCAGTCGATGCTACGGCAGGACTTATGGCTTGCCAGGCAATCAGATGACCTCATCCACATCCAAGGCCCGTGGTCGATCGAGCGATCGCGCCGCCAGCGCCGGGCCGACGATCATGACGAAGGCCGCAATCGCGCGGCCAGTCTGGGTCGCGGCGAAGATGTCGGCGTACCCTACCGAGGCGCACGTCGAGATGTAGTAGAACGAATCGATGTAGGTCTTGATCTTGGGGTTGATGTCTTTCTCGGCGATATAAAATGCGTAGGAAGCCGCAGTCAGGAAGGTCACTGCCGCGTCGAGCGGATTATGCTCGACCAAGTCCAGCAGGCGCGACTCAAACGCGTCTTTCTTGTCAAACAACGCCTGCAACTTGGTCTTGAGTTCGCGGCCCGATACGCCAAACCACGTTTGGAGAAAATCGGACTGAGGGGCAACGCCGGTGCCATTAGTCTGCCCGGGCACATAGCCAAATAATGAATTGAGAGCTTGTTGTTGTTCAGGTGTAAGTGTCATGGCTTTGCCAATTCAAATGAATTCGTGAACATTCATGCGATTCGTGGATCGCCTTACTTCTTGGTTTGCTCGATTTCCTCGCGTGCAGCCAGATAGTCCTCGCGCTTCGAGACCCGTCGTGCACGTTCTTCCAGATCGCGTTTGAGATCGGATGCAGCACGGCGTTGCTCGCGCTTCAAGCGATTGATCTGCTCCAGCGATTCGGCGCTGTGCTCCCGATCGGAGAGCTGAGTCTGCCGCCGGATCACATCTTCCAGCTGGGTTTGCAACGCCTGCACTTCTTCGCGTAAGCGCGTGGTCACGCGCACGCAGGCCTGATAGTGCTCGCTCAACTCGTCGGCCTTCACCTGTGCCCGTGACGCCTGCTCGATGTGCACTCGCGCCAGATCGTCCTGGCCGGAGCGCAGTGCCGTATCGACGTTGGTGTCGAGCGCGTTGGCTTGATCCCAGGCGGCGCGCCATTCGATTTCGGCCCGCTTCTCGCGGGCGACGGCCTGTGCCAACTCGTCGCGCAGTACGGTCAGGCGGGTCTGTGCCGCGTCAACCAGCGTCTCGACGAGATCACCTTCAATCTCGTCACCTTCGCTGATCAAATCGCGTGCAGCAGAACGCAACGCGGTAAGAATCCGATCGAACCATTTCATATTCATCAGGCTCCCCTCTCCTGACGGTCGTTCTGTCAGGAGAGGGGTAGGGGGTGAGGCAGGTTACTTCGCCGTCGCCCGGAGATACACTTCTTCGAACGGCAGATCGTTGATGATGGGCAGCTGCGCCAGCGCTTGCTGCGCCTTCTCGACCTTGGGGCGATCTTCATTCGACGCTCGTTTGAGCAGCGTGCGCAATACATCGCCTACCGTCTGGCCTTTGAGCTTGTTCACATCCAGCGTCCGTTCGGCAATCTGGATCAGCTCGGGAACCAACAGCGCCAGATCGGCGATGCCGGCGGCCTGATCATTGCCGTTACCCTGTGCCATCCTGAGCAGTCCATCGCCTTCCGTGCCGGTGACCTTATTGAGCATCTGCTGCCCCACCGCCAGCATCGGCTGCGGGACGTTCTTCACTACTTCGCCCAGACCATCGGCCATCGTGACCATTTTCAGCAGCTGTGAAGCTGCGATCGGGTCGCCGATGAGCTTGATGTTCATCGAAGCGAGAGCGTTGCCCAGGGCCTGCGCGCGTGCCACTTCGATCTGTACCTGCGCGTCAAGTTGTAAGCGCGTGATTTCTACACGCTGCGCCACACCTTCGAAAGCGGCTAACGCTTCGGCCTTGGCCTTCTGGCTTTCGGCCTCGGCCAGACCTTTGGCGCGCACGGCTTCGGCTTCGCGCATCGCCGCATCGGCTTTGGCCTTCAGGACCTCGGCTTCGGCCAGACCCGTCGCTGACGCTTTGGCCTTCGCGCCGTCGGCGCGCAGTGTTTCGGCCTCGCGTTCGGCGGCGGCCTGCGTGCGCAACGTCTCGGACTGCTTCAAGGCGGCTTCGGCTTCAGCCGAGGCGATTTCCTTCAACGCCTTGGCCTGCGCTTCGGCTTCGCGCTGCTTGCGCAGAGCCGCCAGTTCGATCGTGTTCTTCTGCTCGATCATGGCTTTCTGCGCTTCGCGGTCGGCTTCGATGATGCGAATCTTCGCTTCGCGCTGAGCTTGCTGCGTCGCCTCGACTGTCTTCACACCCTGCGCGGCCTCTTCACGCTGCGCCGATACGATCAGGCGATCCTTATCAGCATTCTCACGTTTTTGCTGCTCCTGCGTTACGATGATCTGCCGCTGCTGCTCGGCCAGTTCCAACGCCTGCCGCCGGGTGATCTCGGCCGCCACGATTTCCTGTTGCTTGCGCTCGTTCTGAATACCGATCTGCTGCTCGCGCTCCATTTCAGCCAGCGCCACTGCGCGTTCTTTCGAGACGCGCGCCAGTTCGGACTTCTGCGCTTCTTCAAAGACCTGCTTATCGGCCGTAGCCTTTTCAGTGGCTTGCAACGTGCGAACTTCGCGTTCCTGTGTGGCCGAGGCGTAAGCCAGGTCGCGATCAAGATCGAGTCGCAATTTTGCCGTCTCGATGTCGCGCTGCTTGATCTCGATTTCGGTCTTGCGCTCGATGTCGTTGCGTTCGCGTTGGGCCTGCTGGATGACCTGCGCGTTGGCGCGCGCCACCTGCGCACCGAACACGTCGTCGGTCCCGAATGAGCCTTGCCGCGCAGCGCGCAGCGTCAAGATCGACACCGACTCCAGCATCAGGCCGTTCTCTTGCAGGTCGGTCTTCAAGCGGTTCTGCACTTCTTGAATGAACTTCTCGCGTTCCTGGTGCAGGCTCATCAAGGAGAACGAGGCGGCCACGTCACGCAGCGCGCCGTCCAGCTTGGCATCCACCAACGCCTTGACCGCATTGGCATCGACCTGCTTGCCGCCGATGGTGCGGGCCGCGTCGATGATACCATCGACTGTGGGATTGACCTTGATGTAGAAGATCGCCTTGATGTCGGCATACTGCGGGTCGATGGTGAGGAGTGCGTTATTCTCGGTGCGCTCGATCTCGATCGCCATGGTGCCGAGATCGACCCACGTCAATTCGTGAAACATACGCCACACCCAGGTGCCACCGTTCATGATTACTTTAGGTGGAGCGTTGGGCTTGCGAAACAAGCCGCCCGTTTTCACGAAGGCACGGTTGGCCGGCGTCTTGACGTAGGCCGACATGATCGATCGGATCAAGACCAGGATAATCAAAACGACGATGACGACTGCTGCAATGGGAATTAAC
Organism: Thermoflexales bacterium; assembly: GCA_030834825.1. Classification (GTDB taxonomy): domain Bacteria; phylum Chloroflexota; class Anaerolineae; order Fen-1058; family Fen-1058; genus Fen-1058. The sequence goes on along the minus strand of JAUQXC010000185.1, from coordinate 4,768 downwards.
GTGTCTAACATTGTCCTTCCTCCTGAAAGGGCGCAAATCACTTAGCGCGTATCGCTTGTGTTTCTTAACTAATGTCTATGCCGAGGTGCGGTGAGTACCGCACATGTTTTAGAAGTGCCCTTGTGACATTAAAGATAGCCCAATGACAATAGCTAGAACTCCCTTGAGGACTTGCCACATATCCCAGAGGGCAGTTCGCTCGGTGCGCTTGCCCCGCAGGAGATCGCTGAACCTCTCGGTCTTCCAGAAGAAGTCGCGAGCAAAAATGCTAAGCAGCCCCACGATGATGATGAGCAAACCAATGACTTGACCACCTTGCATGACACTCATGTTACACCTTGATCGGGTCCTTCACGATATATTTGAGAAGACTTCAGTTACAACTTGGCGACGGTATACACTTTTTTCACTGAATCATACTTCACCAGAGCTACTTCGCTGCCGCGCTTAATCGGCTCGCCATCTTTAATGATGGCAAAGATGTTAAGCAGCGTACCGCCATCATCGCGCAGATGCACCATGCCATACTTCTCGTCGACGTACGGGCTGATGACAGTGCCCCGGCGCCCGACCAGCGCCTGCGCCCGGGTGGCTGTAGTGCTGATGGGGGGCAGGGCACGGCTGATGAAGCGCGCCATGCGTGAACTGACGAGCGTGCCCGCGATGATGGTGATCGGTAGCACGGCAGCAAAGGCGATATCTGGATATTGACCAAAGGTGTTGGTCAGGATGCTGTTGATAATCCAGCCCAGCAGCCCAATCGAGCCGAAGAGGATCAGCAGCACCACCATCAGCGGCGCTTTGCCCAACCCGATGAAGCCTAGCACATTCAAGATACCCGGTGTACCGGAACCACCGGCATCATGCGAGACTTCGTGTTCCACGTCGTGATCGACATCATGGTCAACGTCGTGATCAACGTCGTGATCGAGATCCGCATCATGATCCAGATCGGCGTCATGATCGAGATCGGCATCATGGTCCAGGTCGGCGCCATGATCCAGATCCATATCGTGATCCAGATCAGCGCCGTGATCTAGATCAACGTCGTGGTCGAGATCGGCATCATGATCGACGCTCGCCTCGCCTTCCGAATCGTGCTCGCCGCTAACCCCCAGCAGTTGAAACCCGGCCAGGACGACGCAGACGATCAAGAGGATGGTATACGGCAGGTTGTACCAGGCAAACAGGAATGAGGTAAAGTTATTGAGCATAGGAGACGTCTCCATTTCAGGGACGACTTGCGGAGACTGCCAAAGACGATTTTATCTTAGCACGACTGCCGTACGATGTTTGACAGCCGGCTGACAAACACAACCTAAGGCGATCGACAACCCGTCAGACTCAGGTGCCGAGGAAGCGGTCGAGCCGGGCCAGCAGCGGCTCACCCTGTGGGGCGCGATAAACGATCGGACGGCTGGTGGCGACTTCATAGGCGGCTTCGGCTGCATCAATGGCCGCACGCGGGCGGGCCAGTTGGCCGGAATTCCGGGAGAGCTGCGCCAGCCGATCGGGATTGTGCAGCCACTCGCGCACGGTCGCCACGATCAACTCTGGCTCTTCGGCCAGAATCCCAGCCTGCTGGTCGATCACGTAATCGGCGTTTTCGTTTTCCTGCGAAGGGATGTAACCGCTAAGGATGATGGGCAGGCTGCGCGTGAACGCCTCGCAAATTGTGGTCGGCCCGGCCTTGGTGATCAACACGTCGGCGGCATCCATCAACGTTGGGATTTCCTGAATGAAGCCATAGGCTTTCAACGTGATGGGCCAGTGGGTAGCGTCGAGCTGTTCTTTCAATTTCTTGTTGCGGCCTGCCACCACGATCAGCTGTACATTCAATCCACTACGCCCGATCGCTTCGGCCGTCTCATAGACCCGGCCCAGACCCTGACCACCGCCCATCAGCAGGATCGTGAACTTATCATCCAGGCCCAGCTGCCGGCGTGCGATTGCTTTGGGCTGCGGTGGCAGCATGAAGGTCAGGCGGATGGGCAGCCCCACCACTTGGATTTTCTCTTCTGGAATGCGATTGTCCAGGGCATGCTGGCGGCTGACCTCGGTGGGCACCAGAAACCGATCGGTGGTGGGATCACACCACAGGGCGTGCACCACGATCAAGTCGGAAACCATCGTGACAAAGGGCTTACGGATACCGGTGCGCTCCATGGCCCACAACACGGGAAAGGTGTAGAGCGGCTGCACGTTGATAATGGCATCGCACGGTTCTTTGGCCATGCGCATGGCCGCGGTGCGCACGTAAGGCCACCACAGCTTCATGAAACGCATCGCCACGCGCGGATCGTTGAGCTGCGTCCAGCCGCGTCCCCAGGTCTTGGACATCCCCGACATCCAGGGGTACATGTCGTCGAGATGGCTGACGGGATAAGGCGCATACTTACGCAGGCCGTCAAAGAGGATTGGGTCGACCGCGTTGCCATAGCGATGCTTCAGGCCCTCGGCCAATGCTTGTGCCGTGGCCCGATGACCGCCGCCGGTATCGGCGTAATAGAGGAGCAGGCGTAAAGGTTTGGTCATGTAGCTCAAATGCGGAGTGAAGTGCCGGGCCGATTATACCAAGAACAAGGAACAATGAACAATCTCATTTCGCCGTGTTGGGGGGATTCCGTGAGCAAATGAACAATGTGCAATCCCACCCGCCGCTGGGGCGTTGTGGCGCCAAGGCGCGGAGCCTTTGCAATCAATGCTCAGCGGGTGAGCTAAGGGACACCGGCAGAATCAAAGCCGAGGGATGTGTGAGATCGTGGAGGATAATCTGATCGGCGGGTACCATCTGCCTCGCCGTGCCGATCGGCTCGCCGGTGCCAAGATTCCGCAGCCAGCGTGGGTGTGCGCCGCTGGAGATGATCAAGCGGAGGCGATGCCCGCGCTTGAAGCAGTAGGCCGTCGCCCATAGATCAATTTCCACGTGCAGCTTATTTTCGCCGCAGGATCGGGTGCAGCCGTTGTGCTCAGGCTGAAATACTTGCGGTTCAGGTTTGACACGAATTAAGCCATCGCACACATTGAGTGACGGGCCAGCGGGCTGCACATCGCACAGGCGGCCAAAGAAGTCGGTGTGCGCCAGGGTCGATTGCGCGAAGAGCTCCAGGCGCACCGGGCCGATGACCTCTAGATCGCGATCGAGCGGTGAGGTGGTGTATGTTAACACATCGCGGCGCGCTTCCAACTCCCGATTGTCCCGTACCGCCCCTTGCGGCAGATTGATCAATGGGCCACCGAGGTTGGGCGTGGGATCGGCGGGATCGTAGCGGTAGCGATCGGGTCGCTCACCGTTCGTCGGCGGCTCGATCGACAGAAGTCTTTCTTCCCGCAGATAATAACGCAGGCTTAATGCCTTGGGCGGCCACGCCTCAAAGTCTCGCCACTCGTCGGTCCCCATCACGAAAAGGCGCACCGGCTTGTCCCGCAGTTTCTCGCGCTGGCCTTTCAGGTGCACATCAAACCAAGTGAGGCCGGTGCGCACGGCTTCCACCAGGTAACGCGCGTCGGCGTGATACCACGGACCGATGGTGAGATGCGGATTACGGCCCGCCGCGGCCAGGCGTTGGTAATCGGCCAGCAGTTCGCGCAGCATGAAGTCGTGCCAGCCTGTCAACAGGTGGGCCGCTGCTTCCACCTTGCCCACCCGGTCGCTGAGATCGATCGAACGCCAACGCGGCCCCGTTCGATCGGGATGGTTGAGTGCGTCTTGATAGAAATCCACCCGCTCGCCCAGCAGAAGTTGATCGACGTCTTGTACCGGCAATTGATCGAAGAGGTTGGCCAGGCGGCGATCTTCTTCGGCCGGGGTGATGAACTGCCGCTTGCGTTCGGGTTGCCCGGCCAGGAACGTGATCTGCATCCAGTGCAGCACGGTGTCGAGCGCGAAGGAACCGTCGGCGTGAATGACCGTGAAGAATTGCGAACTGGTCATGATGGGCATGATGGCCTTCAGGTGAGGCGTGCGCGCCGGCTCGATGGCGGCCGCCCACTGCGTGTAGCCCAGATAACTGGGACCGGTCATGCCCACCCCCAGCGTGGCTTCGAACCACGGCTGGCGCTTGATCCAGTCGAGCGTGATGCGGCCATCCCACACCTCGTCCGCAAAGGGATCGAATTTACCGTCTGACTCATAACGACCACGCGTGTCCTGCGCGATGACGTGATAACCGCGTTCGGCGATGCGGCGCAGCACGAAGCCGTACACCAACCCGATTGGCCCGCCGCGCAATTCACGGCCATACGGTGAGCGCACGAGAATCGTCGGGAAGCGGCCTGCGGCCTTGGGATAATAGTGATCGGCGGCCAGCGTCAGGCCATGCTCCACTTCGATGGGGATATTGCGCATGACCCCCACGGCGTAAGTGGCGGGCGAGAGTTTAAGCGGATGACGGACGATGTGGCGCCAGTTGCGGTAGATGAGAACAGCCGCGCCGGCGCTGGCGGCGAGGCCGATGAGGGCCAGAATCGATTTTCGCATGATCAAGAATGATGAGTGACGAGTAACAAGTCCCCGCAGGGAGGCTTCGCACTGATGAGTGATTGACGCTCATGAATAAATTGCAGGTGCAATGATACCAAAGATTCGGGAAAGAGGGTTGGAGGGGATAAACGTGAGACAACGAATGATCAACGGATAAACAGATGCCTGCTGCCCACATTCGTTTGTTCGTTGCCTATTCGCTGCTTCGCAGCCTGCTACCTCACGTATCACGTCGCAACGCTTCAATAATCCTCAACTCCGTCTTCGCGAACGCGTACTTCTCCA
>JAUQXC010000184.1 GCA_030834825.1 Thermoflexales bacterium | reverse complement strand
GCGTGGTAACGACGCTGGAAGATCGTGAGGTGTGCCTGCAAAATGTGCTGGCACTCGATCCCGTGAACGAGGCGGCCGAGCGCGGCCTGGCCAAAGTGCGCGCCGAGATCGAAGCCACGCCGGAGATCGAACCGGAATCGGCGCTGCCCCACGTCGAAACAGACATTGCGCTGGAAACGAAGGTTGCCTTCGACTTCTCTGATACCGAGCTGGATGATCCGTTGTTGTGCGTGTACTGCGCGCACCCGACGCGTGAAGAAGACCGGCAGTGCCCGCACTGCAAGCGCAGCCTGTTCGCTACGTTTTACGAGCACGAAAAGCCGCGCTGGATTTGGACGGCCTGGATGGTCAGCATGGCCGAAGCGATCTTTTACGTGGGCGGACTGTTGGTGCTGATCGGAATTCTGGCGAGCGCGCTCTCGGCGGTGAAGTATAACGGGCAGAGCCTCGACGTCACCCATCTAATTTCGATGTATCTGGGCCAGAGTAATGCCGTACCCGCCCAGGCGCAAGCGGCGGTGTTCACCGTTTTGCCGCGTGAGCAGTTCTACCTGCGGTTGGGCTACGTGTTGCTGGCCGTGATCGTCGCGAGCGGGTTAATGACGCGCAAGCGTTTCTTCCACATCCTGTACGTGGCGACGTTGGCGATTGCGGCGATGCTGCTGTATTTGAGCACGACCCTCAACCGCTCATTTATCGGCGGCGGCCCCGCGGCCACGCCGCTGGAAGGCATCATGCAGGTGGCCTTGAATGAAGCACTGGGTGTCTTCATCCTTTTCTCCGGCGGCTTGTTTGGCCTGTTCCTGTTGATCAAAATCGCGCTGGCTTTTGCGATCAACGACGACTTCGACACGCGGACCGAGCGGTTATGGTGCGTCATCGATCGGACGGTGCGTGAGTCGAACACGGCTTTCATTCGCGCCAAAACCTATATGAAGCGCGAGATGTGGACGCTGGCCGCTTTGTATTTGCAGCGGGCGGTGAGCATTCAGCCTTCGACCGTGGACTATTATCTGGCACTGGCGGAAAGCTACGCGCGCCTGGGGCGCTATCCGCAGAGCCTGGCGCTGCTTGACGATGCCGGCCAGCTGCAGCCTGATTCACCCATTATCCCCAACTTGCGCAGCGTGATTGTGGAGTTGCAGACGCGCGCGCCGGCGTAACCGGTGGGAGGCGTATGACGACTGACTCGAAAGAACTGACCGTGCGTGAGCGTGTGAAGCGCGCGCTGGTGATGAATGCGCTCACCGACTGGCGCGGTGGCATTGTGCTGGCAACGGCGATCTTATTGGCCTTTTTCGGGCCTGATCTCTTTCCTACCTTTCCGTGGTGGGCGTGGTTGATCGGTGGCGGGGTGTCCTGGGGCGCGATCGTGCTGAGCATTCTCAACGATGAGAAGGTCGCCGCGCAGGTGGCCGCCGACTTGCTGAAGCAGAAGTATGAACCGACGACCATCAAAAGCGGTGAGATGCGCGAGCGACTGATCAAAGCTTTCGAATATCGGGCGCAGATTGCCAGCGCCATCGCGCGGGCTAAGAGCGGGGTGCTGCGCGATCACCTGGAGCAGAGTGCGGCCGATGTCGACCAGTGGATCGGCAGCTTGTGGGAAGTGGCCTGCCGGGTTGATACATTCGAGGGCGATCGAACGATCCAGCAAGACTTGCATGCGGTGCCGACGGCGATTCGCAACTATGAAGCGCGCTTGAAGACCGAGCCTAACCCCGACGTGCGCCAGCAGCTGCAAGGCACGTTGGAATCCCGCCGTTCGCAGTGGCGGACCTTGCAGAGCTTGCAGAGCACCATCGAGCGCGGCAAATTGCAGATGGATCAGACGCTCTCGTCAATGGGCACCGTCTATTCGCAATTGCTGCTGATGGACGCCAAGGATATCGACAGCGGCCGGTACCAGCGCCTGCAGGATGACATCGCCGAAGAAGTGAAGGGCCTGCACGAGATCGCTGAAGCCATGGACGAAGTGTACAAGCACAATTGAGCACTGAACCAGCGCGGGACGGAATGTGTCAGCCGATTCGGCTGTGAAGGTCAGAGTTCCCGCCGGGTTTTGTGCTTTACTGGAAGACGTAGTGAAGTGGGAGTCTGACAGCAGTAGAGAATGCTCCATGTTCAATACAACTGACGATTTCAATCCTTATCTTGCTCCTGGCGAGCGCGTGGTGTGGCAAGGGCAAGGCCGGCGGCGTATGAATTCTATGGCGCTCAGCGGCTGGATCGTCATGGCGGTCTTCTTGGGAATCATTTTGATTTTCCTGACCTTGGCCGTGACACTACCCATGTCCAGCCGCTCGCGAAGCGATGATGCGCCAGTTTTCATCATCCTCCCGTTTGTTTTCCTGATGATTGGCCTGAGTGTTGGACTTCCCTTGATATTGCTGGGTCAACGTTCGAACAATGCCCTCTATGCAGTGACAGCTAACTTGGTGATCATCATCTACCCGGGCGTAAAAGGGTGGGGCAAGCGTGTGGCAGTGCTGCCCCTGAAAGGACTCCAGCAAATTGTTCTATCCGAGAACCGTGATGGCACAGGTACGTTGACCTTCGGGGTATATCCGATGACGGTGAATACACGCTATTCCGGTGGCCTGTGGCTGGACTCGCTGCCCGCCTTCTGGAATATCGAGCGGGCCCTGGAAGTGTATCAACTCATTCGCAAGCAAATGGCCGATCACTAACGGCCAACTGCCTGCGAGTAGAAAGCGAGGTGTCCAATGGACATTGGTGATCAATTGTGGCTGTTCCTGAGTGACCCCAACGTGGCTTATATCGCGTTAATCGTCGGCTTATTGATGCTGGTGTTGGCTGTGACCACACCCGGCACCGGCTTTGCCGAAGTGATTGCCGTCATCGCGTTGGTTATTGCCGCGATCGGTCTGATCAGACTGTCGGTTAACTTTGCCGGCCTGGCGCTGATCATCGCGGCGTTCGTCTTGTTTGCACTGGATGTGATCCAAACGGCGCATGGCGCGCTGACGTTGGGCGGTGCTGTTACACTGGTGGTCGGTTCGCTGCTGCTCTTTCCAGTGCGGGATGGTGGACCGGTGCTCTCAGGGTGGCTCATCGGCGGCGTGACCCTCTTAACGATCGCGGTGAGCGTGGTCTTCTTCTCGGCATTGATGCGTTGGCGCAACCAGCGCCGGGTGGATAACGTGGCCCAGGAAATGCTCGGCCAGCGTGGCGTGGTGAAGACCTCGATCGCTCCACTGGCCAACGGCACGGCGCAAATCGCCGGCCAATTGTGGTCCGTTATCGCCGAGGAAGCGATCGGGCCGGGGGCGGAAGTCGAAGTGATCGGGCGTGATGGATTGACGCTCCAGGTTAAGAAAACCACGGCGTGAAGCGTAAAGAGTGACGCCCCCGTCACTCGTGATCCGCTGCGCCATCATTAAGGAGATAAAGCTGTGGACACTTCATTGTTTGTCGTCTGCCTGCTCGTCGCAGGGCTGGTCGTCGTCGTCGGGTTTTTCCTGAGCGCCATTAAGATCGTGCCGCAGTATCAACGCATCGTTGTGTTTCGCTTCGGCAGCTGCATCGGCCAGAAGGGGCCGGGCATCGTCTTCCTGTATCCCTTCGGGATCGATCGGGCGATTACGGTTGACCTGCGCGAAGAAGTGCGCGAAGTGCCGCACCAGACCAACATCACCAAAGACAACGCGTCGATCGGCATCGACTTCCTGATTTACTGGCAGGTGGTCGACGCGGTCAAGAGCGTGTTGGAAGTCAATAACTTCCGGCAGGCGGCGTTGGGTATCGCGACGACGACGTTGCGCGCGGTAATCGGCGATATCGCCCTCGACGATGTGCTGGCCCAGCGTGAACATATCAACCAGGTCCTGCGCACCAAGCTTGACGAAACCACCGAGCGCTGGGGCGTGAAAGTCACCGCCGTGGAAATTCGCGAGATTGTGCCACCGCGCGAGATTCAGGAAGCCATGACACGCCAGATGAGCGCCGAGCGCACGCGCCGCGCCGTCGTGACGGAAGCACTGGGCAAGCGCGAAGCCGCCGTGACCGTGGCTGAAGGTGAGAAGCAGGCCGCGATCCTGTCAGCCGAAGGCAAGAAGCAGGCCGCGATTTTGAACGCGGAAGGCCAGCGTTCGGCGCAGGTGCTGGTGGCCGAAGGCTTTGCGGTGGCGCTCGATAAGATTTACGATACGGCCAAGAACGTCGACGAGAAGACCATGTCGCTGCAATACCTGGAAGTGTTGAAGGCCGTGGGCACCAGCCCGTCGACCAAGTACATCTTCCCGCTGGAAACACTGAAGTTCATGGAGCCGTTGGCCCAGATGGCGGGCGCGGCGATGCAAAGTAAATAACGCGTTCTGTAGCGTGGATATGTGATGCCGGCAGATGTTTTAGCGTCGATCGAGGTTGTGCGTGCCACGTGGCGCGATGTGGGGGCACTCGTCAAGCTCGATCGACGCTGCTTCAAACCGATCGATGCGTATGCGTGGTATGAGTTTTTAGGCTTGTGTCTCTGGCCGGGCGTGCTGGCGTTGAAAGCGCTAAGCGAGGGCCGACTCGTCGGGTTCATCGCCGGCGATCCGCGCAAGCAAGACGGTCATACGATCATCGTTACGCTCGCGGTCGATCCGAAGTATCAGCGGGGCGGCATTGGCGAACGGCTGCTGCGGGAAGTGGAAGCCCGATCGACTTTGCCGCGCCTCCAGTTAATGGTGCGGAAGAGCAATCTGCCTGCCCTGCATTTATATCGAAAACTGAATTACGCCATCGTCGAGACGTGGCCGCACTACTACGAGGACGGCGAAGACGCGTACGTGATGGAGAAAACCCTCACCCCTAACCCTCTCCCGATCAGGGAGAGGGAGTCGCGCAGCGGTGGGTGAGGGTTAGACAAGGATATTCCATGCCCCACCAATTTTCTCGCTTCATCTTGCTGGCAGTGATAATCTCGCTCTTACTCACGGCCTGCGGCGGATCAAACGAGCCGACCAAGGGCGATCTGATCGTCTATGTGGCCGCGCCGCTGTCCGGTTTTCAGGCCAACGGCGGCCAGACCGTTTTGGGCGGTGCCCGGCTCGCGGCAGAGGAGTTCAATCGATCGGGCGGGCTGTTGGGCTACAAAGTCGTGATCGTGCCGCTGGACGATGAAAGTGACAGCGATGTAGCCCTCTCCCTGGCCGAGCAGGTGAAGGCCGAGCTGGCTGCCGGCAAACGTGTGCTGGGACTGATCGGTCACTACAACAGCGGGCAGACCATCGCGGCGATGGAGATCTACAAGGACCTGCCGATCGTGATCATGACCCCGACTTCTAGTGAGACCAGCCTGACCCAGAAAGGGTATACTAACTTCTTCCGCGTCAACGCCAGCGATACGGCCCAGGCGCGTGTCGACGCGGCCTTCCTGGTGAAGCAGCTCGGCGCGCAGAACGTGGCCGTGGTGCACAATAACGATCCGTATGGCATCGGCCTGGCGAAGTCGCTCAGCGACGAGCTGGGTAAGCTGGGCGCGAAGACGGCCACGACGATTCAAGTGGCGGTGGAGCAGA
>JAUQXC010000183.1 GCA_030834825.1 Thermoflexales bacterium | reverse complement strand
AGTGTGAGTATTTCCGCCCAGACACTCTTGGAGCTGGGCGTGCTCAAAACCCGCGAAGGAATCACGCTGCTGGGCGCCGCCGTCGTCGACGACGTGTTGGTGTTGGTCGTGCTCTCGATCTTTCTGGCGCTGGGCGGCTCGACCAACGGCGAGAGTTCAGTCATCGTCGTCGTCGCCAAAATGGTGTTGTATCTGACGCTGTCAGCCGCACTGGGCTGGTTCGTGCTGCCGCGCATTGTCGCGTGGGTCGATCAGCAACCCATTAGCGAAGGGCTGACGGCCGTCGTGGTGTTCGTCACGCTGGTGTTTGCCTGGTCGGCAGAGGTGATGGGCGGGCTGGCGGCCATTACGGGCGCCTTCATCGCGGGCGTGGGCTTGGGCCGCAGTCCGCTGCGCGACAAGATCGAAACCAAGATGCGCATCCTCACCTACGGGTTCCTGGTGCCCATCTTCTTCGTCAGTATCGGCCTGGAAGCGAACGTGCGCGAGATCACCGGCGCGCTGCTGCCATTCTTGATCGTCTTGTTCATCATAGCCATCCTGTCCAAAGTGATCGGCGCGGGGCTCGGCGTGCGCGCAGCCGGATTGACCCGGGCTGAAGCGCTGCGCGTGGGCGTGGGCATGATCTCGCGTGGCGAGGTCGGGCTTATCGTCGCCAGTATCGGCGTGCGCGAAGGGATCATTTCCCCGGAAGTCTTCACGGTCGTCGTCGTGTTAGTCCTGCTGACAACGTTGGCCACGCCGCTGCTGCTGCGCTACGTCTTTCCCCGCCCCAGTGCAACCCGCGCGCCCGGTTGATCGGGCGCATCTATTCTAAGGAGCGTTAACATGCCGAAGTTGATCGTCGCCATCCTAACCAATCTGCACACGTGTCATGATGTGATTCGTCTGTGGGAAGAACTGGGGGTGCCCGGTGCCACCATCCTGGACAGCATGGGCATGCGCAATCTCAAAGAACGACAGGCGCACCGGGACGATCTACCGCTGATGCCTTCGCTGCGCTCGATGCTGGAGCAGGAAGAATTCAACCATCGCACCGTGTTCAGTGTGGTACCCGACGAATTCGACGTGGATCAACTGATCCACCGCACCGAGGGTTTGGTGGGCGATTTCGAAGCGCCACACACTGGCTTGATCTTTGTCACGCCGGTGCTGCAGATACGCGGGCTGCGTCCACGCGATCGATCGTAGGCCGCTATCAATCCTCGATAGACAAACCCCGCCAAGTTGGCTATACTGGGAAGCACCTATTTGCCAAAGGTGCCTGCCATGCCCATCGTGCTCGTTCAGCGTGCTGTTCCGCCGCCCGGCGGGTTGATGAAGGCGTAAGTGATCCACCGGCCTGTTCAGCTGAGTTGCGCGTTCATCAGCAACCGACTACCACAGCCGCACTTCCCCATCGTTTTTAGTCGTCGGTCTGTCTGGCCCGTTACAGGGTGAGGCTGTCCTACCGCTGACGTTGGTTTAATCATCCTACCCCAGGAGGTAAACATGAAAACCGTCATTGCAGGCGCATTGGGTGAATGTGTCCATGTAGCGGGGGTCATGAATTTTTTGCGCCTAGCCGAGTCCGCCGGCTGGCGCACGATCTTTCTCGGCCCCGCCGTTTCGATCGAACAACTGCTGCGCACCGCCGAAGAAGAACACGCGGACTTGATTGGTGTGTCCTATCGCTTGACGCCCGAAACCGGCGAACGACTGCTGGGGGAGCTGGCCGAGGCCGCCGATGGCCTGCATGAACGCGGGGTGCGCTTTGCCTTGGGTAGCACACCGCCGGTGGCCGAACGCGCTCGGCAACTGGGCTTCTTCGAGCGCATCTTTGACGGGAGCGAAATGACCGAAGAGGTCATCGCCTATCTCAAGGGCCAGGCGAGCATCACCCACACTGCCGCCGATTATCCACAGAGCACCGTCGCACGCCTGCGTTGGAAAGCGCCGCTGCCGCTGTTGCGCCATCACTTTGGACTGCCCACGTTAGAAGCCACGCGCGATGGTGTCGCCCAAATTGCCGAGGCCCGCGCTCTCGACGTGATCTCACTGGGCATCGATCAAGACGCGCAAGCCAACTTCTTTCACCCTGAACGACAGGATCCTCGCCGCCGTGGCGCCGGGGGCGTGCCGGTGCGCAGTGCCGCTGATTATCGATCATTGTATGCCGCCAGCCGTCGGGGCAACTATCCCTTGCTGCGCACCTACTCCGGCACCGATGATTTCATTCGCCTGGCCGAGATGTATGTGGACACCATCAACATTGCGTGGTGTGCCATTCCACTGTTCTGGTTCAATCAGATGGATGGCCGCGGCCCGTGGGATGTGGCCGGCTCGATCGGCGAGCATCAAGCCGTGATGCAATGGTACGGCCAGCAGGGTATCCCGGTGGAACTCAATGAGCCGCATCACTGGGGCATGCGCGACGCGCCCGATGTTGTCTGCGTCGTCTCCGCCTATCTATCCGCTTACAACGCCCGCGCCTGTGGCGTGCACGACTACATCGCGCAGTTGATGTTCAACAGTCCACCCGGCTTATCCGATGCCATGGATCTGGCCAAGATGCTGGCCATGCTGGACATCATCGCGCCTCTGGCAACGGAAGACTTTCGCATCTGGCGGCAGACCCGCACCGGTCTATTGAGCTATCCGCTGCAAGTCGATGCCGCCCGCGCGCATCTGGCGGCCAGTGTGTACGTGCAGATGGCCGTGCAGCCGCACATCGTGCACGTGGTGAGCTACACCGAAGCCGATCATGCCGCCACCGCCGACGATGTGATCGCGTCGTGCCAAATGGCCCGCCGCGCCATTGAGAATGCCCTGCGCGGCGCGCCCGATCTCACAGCCGATCCCCGTGTGCAAGCGCGCCGGGCCGAACTGGTGCAGCAGGCGCAGTTCACGCTGGCCGCCATTGCCGCGATCGCCGATCGGGCTGTCCCCGATCCGTTCATCGATCCCGGCACGCTGGCGCGCGCGGTTCAAGTCGGCATCCTGGACGCGCCGCAGCTGCGCAACAATCGCTTTGCTCCGGGGACCATCGTCACACGTTTCACCGCCGCGGGAGCTTGTCTTGTTATTGATTCTGCCGGGCAACCCTTATTGGAACAAGATCGCCTGGCTCACCTTCTTCAAGGAGCGTAAACATGTCAGCCACACCCCGGTATTCCATCATTGGCGCGGGCAACGGCGGCCGGGCCATGGCCGCGCACTTAGCTTTAATGGGTTTTTCGGTGATGTTGTACAACCGCACACCCGAACACGTCGCGGCCCTCAAAGCTCGCGGTGGCCTCGATCTGGAAAGCTATGAAGGCGGGCCGCGCGGCTTTGCCGAGTTGACGGCGGTCACCTCCGACATGCAGCTGGCCGTCGATCACGCCGATGTGTTGATGGTCGTCGTCCCGTCATCAGCGCATGCCGATGTGGCGCGCACGATGGCGCCTCATTTGCGCAACGGCCAAATCATCGTGCTGCATCCCGGCCGCACCTGCGGTGCGATCGAAGTGCAAAAGATCTTGTGTGACAGCAGCTGTCCCGCCGACGTCACCATAGCCGAAGCGGGCACGTTTATCTATGCCAGCCGCCTGGAAGGCCCGGCCCAGGCGCGCATCTTCCGCATCAAAGAAGCACTGCCGCTGGCCGCCCTGCCTGCGACCCGCACCACCCATGTGCTCGATGTGCTGCGCTCGGCTTATCCCCAATTCATCGACGGCATCAATGTGCTGCACACCGGCCTGGACAACATGGGGGCCGTATTTCATCCGGCGCTGACGCTGCTGAATGCGGGTCGGATTGAATCCACCGGCGGCGACTTCGAATTCTACATCGACGGCGTCACGCCCTCGGTGGCCCGCGTATTGGAAGTGATTGATCGCGAACGGGTGACGGTGGCCTCATCGCTGGGCATTCGCGCCCAGACCGCGCAGGAATGGTTGAAGATGGCTTACGATGCCACCGGCACCGATTTGAATGAAGCCATTCACAACCAGCCGGGCTACTATGGCATCAAGGCCCCGGCGACATTGAATCACCGTTACTTGTTTGAAGACATTCCCATGAGCCTGGTGCCCATCGCGGCGCTGGGACAGCGCTACGGTGTGTCCACGGCCGGCATTGACGCCATCATCCGGTTGGCCTGCATCATCCATCGCACCGATTACTGGCGGCGCGGCCGCACGCTGGAAAAACTGGGCATTGCGCAGCTCAGCGTCAGCGAACTGACTCGCTACGTCAATGAAGGCGTCAACGCCTACGAAAGGTCCTAACTCATGTGCGGCATTGCTGGAATCCATCAACCCACAGCTGAGCCAGATATGCAGCGCATGTTGACCGCACTGCAACATCGCGGCCCGGACGGATCGGGCATTGAGGTTGATGCGGGCTGCACGCTGGGACATGCGCGGTTGGCCATTATCGACGTGGCGGGCGGACGGCAGCCCATTCGCAGCGAGCATTACACGATCACTTTCAACGGCGAAATTTATAACTTCCAGGAGCTGCGGCAGAACCACCTGGCCGCCGACACGCTGCACACCCGGACAGACACCGAAGTGCTGCTGCATCTATATCAACGCTATGGGCCGCGCTGTGTTGAGCTGCTTGACGGCATGTTCGCCTGCGCCATCGTCGGCGCCGATGGGTTGTTTCTGGCGCGCGATCCGATCGGGATCAAACCGTTGTACACGGCGCATCGTGGTGAGGTGCTGTACTTTGCCTCGGAAATCAAGGCGCTGAAGGAGGTCGCCGTCGACATCCGCGAGTTCCCACCCGGTCACTGGTATCATTCACGGCTGGGCCTGAAGCGCTATTACACGGTGGGACAGGACCTGTCCGATCTGGACGGCAACATGGTGCAGGAGTTAACGCGCTTCGAGCATGAAGCACAAGTGCTGCCCGTCATCGTCCACACGCTGCGCGCGGCAGTCCAGAAACGCCTGATGTCAGACGTACCACTGGGCATCAGTTTGAGCGGCGGCTTGGACAGCAGCATTGTGGCCTGGCTGGCGCGCGACGGACTAGATCGGGTGGAGACATTCGCGGTGGGCGTCGACGGCAGCACCGATCTGACCGCGGCACGCGAGGTGGCGCAATTCCTCGGCACACACCATCACGAACGCGTCTACGATCAACAGGCGATGCTGCGGGTGCTGCCGCAGGTGTTGCATTATCTTGAATCATTCGATCCGGCGCTGGTGCGCAGCGCCATTCCCAACTACTTCCTAGCGCAGCTGTCGGCCGAATACGTCAAAGTCTTTCTCACGGGCGAAGGTGCGGATGAGCTGTATGCCGGTTACGATTATCTGGCCCGGTTTGAAGAGCCGGACGCCCTGCATGCCGAGCTGGTACACATCGTCGGCGCG
>JAUQXC010000182.1 GCA_030834825.1 Thermoflexales bacterium | reverse complement strand
TGATCATCGCGACCAAAGGTGGCTATCTGCCCTTCGATCACGATCTGCCTCCCGCTGGCGATCGCTACCTCCGCGAGACCTTCATTGACCAGGGCTTGGCCGCACCCAACGAGATTGTCGGTGGGAACTGTCTGGCGCCGCGTTTCTTGCGGGCCATGCTCGAACAGTCACTGCACAATCTGGGCCTCAATTGCATTGACATCTACTATCTGCACAATCCGGAAAGCCAGCTGAGCAGCATCGGCCGGACTGAATTCCGTGAACGCCTGCGCGCTGCCTTTGACGCGCTGGAAGAAGCCGCCGATGAAGGTCTCATCCGCTATTATGGACTTGCCACGTGGAATGGGTTCCGTGTCGCGCCCACCGCGCCCGATTATCTTTCGCTCTCCGACGTGAACGCGCTAGCGCGTAAAGTGCGCGGCATGAAACACCGCTGCCGCTTCATTCAACTCCCCCTGAATCTCGCTTTGCCAGAGGCTGTAACGCTGCACAATCAAGTGGTCAGCCATGAAAAGATGCCGGTGCTGGAAGCCGCCGCGCGTTTTGGCCTGTCCGTGATCGGCAGCGCCTCACTGTGGCAAGGGCGCCTAATCGACCAAATCGCCGAGCCAGTGCGCACCAAGTTCAACGATCTCTCCACCGATGCGCAGCGCTGTCTGCAATTTGCCCGTTCCACGCCGGGCGTGACAACCGCCCTCGCCGGCATGAGCCGCGTCGCGCACGTCGAAGAGAATCTCGCCACTGCCCGTGTCCCCCCGCTGACGTCGGAAGAATATCAAGCATTGTTTGCGTAGACGGAACGGTTCAGTTGTCCCCGACATGCGAGTAGAGATTAGTGCGTCATGCTCGTGAGCAAGTTGGCAACTTGCGATACAATACAGGCATACTGGCAATTCATCCCACGGATTCCGACATGCCTGAACTATTCACCGTCCTCCCACCACACGAAGCGCTGCAAAAGTTATTGACGCATCTCACGCCGCGCGTGCCGATCGAAACGATCGAGACGGCCCGCGCCTTGAATCGCGTGCTGGCCGAAGCGCCCGCCGCGCGCAGCCCGCTGCCCGCTTTTCCGCGCAGCACCATGGATGGCTACGCCGTGCGTGCCGCCGATACCTTCGGCGCAACGGAAGCGCTGCCCGCCTATCTCACCGTGATCGGCGAAAGCCCGATGGGAGGTGCCCCCACCCAATCGATTGATCGTGGCGAAGCGTTGATCATTCACACGGGCGGCATGTTGCCGCAAGGCGCAGACGCCGTGGTGATGATCGAACGCACGCAGAAGACCACCACGACCGAGATCGAAGTGATGCGCGCGGTAGCGCCGGGCGAGAACGTGCTGCAAGTGGGCGAAGATGTGAAACCCGGCGATCCGCTCTTCGCGATCGGGCATCTGCTGCGCCCCCAGGATTTGGGCGGCTTGATGGCATTGGGTCTCACGCAAGTAACGGTCGCGCAGCGGCCGCGCGTGGGCATTCTGGCGACGGGCGACGAAGTGATCGATCCGCATGCCGAACCGCGGCCCGGCCAGGTGCGCGATGTGAACACCTACTCGATCGGCAGCATTGTTGAACGAGCCGGCGGCCGCGCGCAGCCAGGCGGCATCATTCGCGATAACTTTGAAACGCTCTATCAAGCCGCGCGTAATTTGCTTGATCAAGCGGATGCGTTGGTCCTGTCAGCGGGCAGTTCCGTCAGTGTGCGGGACATGACCTCGGACGTGATCGAGAAACTGGGCCAACCGGGTGTCCTGGTCCACGGCGTCTCCATCAAACCCGGCAAGCCGACGATCCTGGCCGGGTGCGACGGCAAGCCGGTGTTCGGCCTGCCGGGCAATCCCGTCAGCGCCATGGTCGTCGGCGATCTGTTCATCACGCCGACGTTGTGGCAGCTGCAAGGCTGCGCCCGCCCGCCGCTGCGCCAGACAATCCGCGCGAGACTCACGCACAACCTCGCCTCGGTGCCGGGGCGCGTCGATTATATTCAAGTGAAGTTGATCGAACGCGCCGGCGAACTGTGGGCCGAGCCGGTCTTTGGCAAGAGCAACCTCATCTACACGCTCGTCAAGGCTGATGGGATGCTGATCATTCCAATCGATGCGAATGGCATCGCTGCGGGCGAAGTGGCAGACGTGAGATTGTTTTAGTTGCCTGCTCTGGCAGGCGTGCTATCATTGAAACACTTCGCCAAAGGAGTCCCCATGCCTACGGTCATTAAAAACGGAACCCTCATCACTGCCAGCGATACCTTCAAAGCCGATCTGCTGATCGACGGCGAGAAGATCGCCGTGATCGGCGAAGGGCTGGAGACCGAAGGCGCGCAGGTGATCGACGCGACCGATCGCTATGTGCTGCCCGGCGGCATCGACGTGCATACCCATTTGCAACTGCCTGTCGGCGTAACGGAATCGTCCGACGATTTCTACACCGGCCACAAGGCGGCGGCCTTCGGCGGCACCACCACCCACATCGATTTTGCCATCCCCAACAAAGGCGAGCCGCTGCGCAAGGGCATCGAGGCGTGGCATCGCAAGGCCGCCGACAAAGCCGTGATCGATTACGCCTATCACGCGAATCTGGTGGAATGGAATGACGCCATCATCGACGAGATTCCGTCGCTATTAGATGAAGGCGTGAGCAGCATCAAAGCATTGATGGCGTACAAGGGCCGCTTGCAGATCGACGACACGGGCCTGTTCCGCACGCTCCAGAAGGCGCGCGACTGCGGCATCCTGACAATGGTGCACTGCGAGAACGGCGACGCGATCGAAGTATTGATTCAGCAAGCGCGCGACAGCCGTCAGTTGCAACCGAAGTATCACGCCCGGACGCGACCGGCCTGGCTGGAGACCGAAGCGACGCTGCGCTCGATCGCGTTGGCGGCCACAGCCGATACGCCGCTGTACGTGGTGCACATGACGTGCGCGGGATCGATCGATCAACTGCGCTATGGGCGCGCGCATAACCTCAAGGTGATGGGCGAAACCTGCGTGCAATATCTGTTTTTCACGGAAGATGATCTGGCGCGCCCAGATGGAGCGAAGTGGGTGTGCTCGCCGCCGGTTCGCACGAAGTCCGACAACGAGGCGCTGTGGCGCGCATTGCAAGTGGGCGACCTGCAAGCGATCTCCACCGATCACTGTCCGTTCTTGCTGGATGGCACCCGGCCGATCGAGTACGAAGGTGTGCCGTATCAAAAGCCCGGCAAGGAATTGGGCCGCGACGATTTCTCCAAGATGCCCAACGGCCTGCCCGGCCTGGGCGATCGCATGATCATCTTGTGGAGCGAAGGTGTGGCCAAGGGACAGCTGACGCTCAATCGGTTTGTGGAGATCACCGCGACAAATCCCGCCAAGATCTTTGGGATGTATCCGCGCAAGGGCGCCCTCGCCATCGGTGCAGATGCCGATCTGGTGATCTGGGATCCAAACGAGAAGAAGGTCTACGGTCAGGCGCTATCCAAGCAGCGCGTCGATTACAACCTGTACGAAGGCTGGGAAGTGACCGGCTGGCCGGAGAAAGTTTTGCGACGCGGCGAACTGCTCGTCGACGGAGAGCAGTGGTTCGGTCGGGCAGGCAGCGGGACGTTTATTCGCCGCGCGCCGGGAATGATTCTCTGATGGATGATGAGCAAGGGTAGTTTCTCATTTTGGCTCTTCCGGGTTGGACGGGATTATTGTCGCGTGGCTCCCGCTGGATGGTCACATCCAGTGGCTGAAACGGCGGATGTAACCGCGCAGAGCGGACCGGGAGCAATTCCCGCTGAAGCCGGAAGAACCCTCATTTTTAAAACGAGCGAGGTGGAAATGCGTGGATTGATTCTGGTCTTATGCGCAGGCCTGCTGTTGACAGCGTGTCAGAGTTCAACTCTCGACACCTCACAGGCGGCGAAATTCAAGTTGAGCAGCCCGGCCTTTCAAGCAGGCGGCGCGATTCCGCAGAAGTTTACATGCCAGGGTGAGGATGTTTCGCCTGAACTGAATTGGAGCGAGGTTCCGGCCAACACGCAAAGTTTCGCCTTGATCATGGACGATCCCGACGCGCCAGGTGGCACCTTCACGCACTGGGTCTTGTTCGATCTTCCGGCGGATACCCGGCAACTGGCGGAGGGCGCTGGCCCGGACAACACGGGCAGCCCGATCGGGGTGGGCGGCAACAACGGCGTCAATCAAACCGGCTACTTAGGCCCCTGCCCGCCCAGCGGCAGCCATCGCTACTATTTCCGCCTGTACGCGCTCGACGTCCCGTCACTGAATCTGAAAGCGGGCGCGTCGCGCAGTGAAGTTGAAGATGCTTTGAAGAACCACATCCGCGGCGCGGCTGAGCTGATGGGCAGATACGAAAAGGATCAATCATGACTGCTACTCCGCTGTCTACCGAGGAAATGGTCGCGCTGTGCAAGCAATATACCTTCTGGTCGTGGTCGGCGCAGGACAGCGTCAACCCGATCGCCATGGATCGCGCCGAGGGGATTTACTTCTGGACGCCGGACGGCAAACGCTACATCGACATGAACTCACAGTTGATGTGCGTCAACCTCGGCCACGGAAACCAGAAGGTGATTCGCGCCATTCAGGAACAGGCCGGGAAGTTGGCTTACGCCGGTCCCAACATGGCGAGCGAGGTGCGCGCACAGATCGGGCCACGGCTGGCCAAACATACGCCGGGCGATCTCAATAAGTTCTTCTTCACGCTCGGCGGTGCAGAAGCCAATGAAAACGCGATCAAGCTGGCGCGGCAGTTCACCGGCAAGCAGAAGATCATCACGCGCTATCGATCGTATCACGGCGCGACGGCGGGCGCGATCACGCTGACGGGCGATTATCGCCGCTGGGCTAATGAGCCGGGGATGCCGGGTGTGGTGCGTGTCTTCGATCCCTATCGTTATCGCTGCACATTCTGCAAGAACCAGCCGGACGGCTGCACGATGGACTGCCTCAACCACATCGAGGAAGTGATCCAATATGAAGGGCCACAGACCATCGCCGCCATGTTCATCGAGACGGTGACGGGCACCAACGGCCTGATCGTGCCGCCCGACGGTTATTTACAAGGCCTACGGCAGCTATGCGACAAGTATGGCATCCTGCTGGTATGCGATGAAGTGATGGCGGGCTTTGGCCGCACCGGCGCGTGGTTCGCCGTCGACCACTGGAACATCGTGCCGGATTTATTGACGATGGCGAAGGGCCTGACCTCGTCGTATCTGCCGTTGGGCTGTGTGGCGATGAGCGGCCAGATCGCCGATCACTTCCGCAAGAATGTGTACTACGGCGGGCTGACGTATAATGCTCATCCCATGAGCCTGGCAGCCGCCATCGCGACGATCGAGGTGATGGAGGAAGAAGACCTCGTGGGCAATGCGCGGCGCATGGGCCAGGTGATGGCGGCGTTGCACGACGATCTGAAAGCGGAGCATGTTTCCGTCGGAGATGTTCGCTCGATCGGTTTGTTTGGCGTGCTTGAGTTGGTGAAGAACCGCGACACCAAAGAACCGCTGCCCGCCGCCGAGATGGGCAAAGTCAGCGCCTATCTCAAAGAACACGGCCTGTATCACTTCGCAGCAGGCCATCTACTCTTCACCAATCCGCCATTGATCATCACCGAGCCGGAGTTGAAGGAAGCGTTTGAGATCATCAATCAAGCGCTGGCACTGGCCGATCAAGCAGCAAAGTAAATCTGTACACGGACACTTGCACCCACTGTGTGGTTGCAGTGCGGTGTGACACGGATTAGGCGGATTCGCACGAAAACTCGCGCGCAATCCGTGTTACTCCGTGTCGATCCGTTAAATCAGTGTCCCATTTCTTCTTCACTGGAGAGACTTCATGCCACGTGGGTTACCTGCCACAACCGATCCGTTAGTCGCCGGCCGCGCCCGGCTGATCCTGGCGACGTGCGCGGGCCTCACGCTCGCTGCGTGGAGTCTGGTGTTGACGTGGTTGATCAGCGGCGATCTGGAGGGTGAGACCGTGGTCAGCACGGTGATCCTCAGCGTCATCCTGCTGGGCGTTGCGGTGGTATCGCGCAGCGGTCGAGTTACCCTGGCAACCTGGCTGCTGATCGTGCTGCAGGCGCTGGCGATCATGAGTGATGTGGCTTACTACGGCATCGGCGCACCCGGCAGTTTCCTGTTTGTACTGCCGATCATTCTGGCAGCCTGCCTGCTGGGATTGGCAGGAGGAGTGATCGTAGCCATCATCGGCGCGTTGATGGCTTGGGGTGTAGCCATCGGAGCCATGCAGGGCTGGCTCGCTGTCGCCATCCCGTTTCAGATGGATCATCTCACCTTCAACGCGCCGCTGATCAGTATTATCTTCCTGCTCGTCGCCTTGATCGTCGGCTGGTGGAGCCGTTACCTCAGCACGTTGATCAAACATGCCAAAGCCATCAGCACAGAATAGGAGTCGAGATTTGCCCGTTCCCAGCGTAATACGCTGGCGGGCCGCCAGGCGCAGCCGGATTTCATATCGGTCACCGGCTGAAGCCTCGACTCCAGAATTGTATTCATTCCAACCTGAGCTTCACACAAAATCCACGTAGCGTTCCCCGCGAAACGCGATGGCAATCCACCGGCCCGGCTCGAACTCGCCCCACACGTCTTTGCCCTCTACGGCCTTCAACGGCGCGATCGCATCCTGCTTCAACTGTCCGGCCAGTGGTTGATCCACGCCTGGCCCGCTGCGCACATTCAGACTATCCGCCAGTACGCGAATTTGTAGGCCGCCGCTGCCCGCTTCAGTTCGCACATTGCGTTCGCCCTTGTAAGCCAGCGCCACCCACTGGTTGGCGTCGATCTGTACCCACACATCCGTGCCGTCCACCGCCCTGAGCATCACTTCTGCCCCCGCTGGCAGATCGCCAATATCCTGATAGTTGATGCCCGCGCCATTGCGAATGTTAAGCGTGGATTTCGCCTGCGCCCGTTGACCACCGGACGGCTGTGGCGCTTCCGCCTGACAGTACTTCAGCAAATCGTCATACGAGCCGTTGAACCAGTTCAGATCGACCTCGCCGGCAATGCCGGGCGCATGGCCGTTGCCGCTGTATTGCCAAATCTTCCAGGTCGACCACGCGTCGGGCAGCACCACCTGGGCTGTGCCATAGCTGGCCACCCAGAGATCGTATTGCGCCCATTCGCTGGAGGGCAGCACGAATTTGTTCCAGAACCACCTCGCGGTGTACACGATGGGCTTGCGACCAAAACGCTGCTCGCTCAAGCGCAGACTCTCACGCACGCACTGTGTGATCTGCTGCGGCGTCTGCTGGTCATCGCGTTCGATGTCAAGCGCGGGCGGCAAGTCCCAGTGGTGCCCCACCAGCGCCTGCGCAAAGAAATCGATCTGCGCTGCGGCGGGCACATCGGGCTTAATGACATTGTAGGCCGAAACGAGCAGGCCGTTGGCGCGCGCGCCATTCCAGTTGGTTTCAAACGTCTCATCGAGTTTCACATTCCACAAAGTGGCACGCACCACGGCGAACTTGAAACCTGCATCGGCTACTGCACGCCAATTCACCACGCCTTGATACCGCGAGACATCAATGCCGGGGACGACGGTCATGAGAAGACTCCTTGGGATGAGGGATACAGGGATTGTAGAATGAAGCGCGGCGCGAGGCAAATCGCAGCGTAATACGCAATACGCAATGCGTAACACGTGAAAGGCAAGGGTTGTGCTACAATCGCACCATGATTTGTCAGTAAGAAACCGGGGTTCTCCAGTCACGTTGGATCTGATCGCTTGCAGTGGTTCCGCTCCGCCCGCCTCGTCGCAGGCAAGTAGAAACCCGGTTTCTGATCACCCCAAAGGAAACGAGCATGTCACTCCGTGAGTATCTCCACCAACTCGACAAGCGTGGCGACTTGATCAAGGTCAGCGCGCCGATCTCCAAAGCTTATGAAATCGCCGGTGTGCTCAAACAGATCGAGCCGAAGCCGGTACTATTCGAGTGCGTGAAAGAGTCACCGTATCGGGTGATGGGCAACCTGTTCTGCGCTAAGGCCGACTTCGCGGATTACTTTGGGATCAAGGTCAACGCGATCATTCCGTTCCTCGCCCACGCGATCGATCAACGACGCCCCGGTGAGATTGTCGAGAACGCGCCGTGCCAGGAAGTCTTTAGCACCGATCCGAATTTAGACACACTGCCCATTCTGCGCCACTGCGAACGCGACGGCGGCAACTACATCAGCTCAGGGGTTGTCATCACCCAACATCCGCAGTACGGGCAGAATGCCGACTTTCATCGCTGCATGCAATTCTCGCCCACCGAGCTGGCCGTGCGCATCGTGCGCTCACGCCACTTCGATACCTACCTACGCGATCTCAAACAGCTCGATGTCGCCATCTGTGTTGGTAATGCGCCGAACGTGCTGGCGGCAGCGGCCACCTCTGTCGAGATCGGCATCAACGAGCTCGACATCGCTAATGCGTTGGAGCCGACGCCGCTGGTGCGCGCCAAGACGGTCGATCTACTGGTGCCCGCCGAAGCCGAATTCGTGATCGAGGGCACGGTCTATCTCGATCGGCTGCACGCCGAAGGCCCGTTCGTCGATCTGACTGAGACTTACGACGTGATCCGGCAGGAACCGGTCTTCGTCGTCAAGGCCATCACGCATCGCCGTGACGCGATCTGGCAGGCGCTGCTGCCCGGCGCGCTGGAACACAAGCTGCTGATGGGCATGCCACGCGAGCCGACCATCTTCAAGAAAGTGAATGAAGTGGTGAAGTGCCTCGACGTGAATATCGATCCCGGCGGTTGTTCGTGGCTCCATGCGATTGTACAGATCGACAAGCAGCACGATGACGACGGCCGCAAAGCGATCGAAGCGGCGTTTGGGGGACACCGTTCGTGCAAGCACGTCTTCGTCGTCGATCGCGACATCGACATCTACAACCCGTTGGAAGTGGAATGGGCGCTCGCTACGCGCTTTCAGGGCGACACCGATCTCATCGTGAAACCGCGCGAGCAAGGATCGAGCCTCGATCCCAGTTCGGAAAGCGGATCACATCTCACCACCAAGATGGGTTTCGATCTGACCAAGCCGCTCGTCACGCACGGCAAAGACTTCACTCGCGCGCCGTTTCCAACAGTAGACTTGAGTAAGTTCTTGAAATGATTCTTCCACGAATCACACGAATCCTCACGAATTATTAGTGCAGATTCGTGGATCAAAAAGGCTTGAGATGAAATTAACGGCTGAAGAACAACAGATGCTCGACGGCGCACAGGGTCGCGCCACGCAAAAGGCGATGGAGATACTCGTCGCGCTGGGCACGATCTATGCCGCAGAGCGGATGGTGCCCGTCACGTCCGTGCAGATCGCAGGCGTGAGTTACGATAACCTGGGCGAGGCAGGACTGCATTGGTTGTCCGAGATGGCGGATGGTGGTGGCAAGACGCGGGTGTTCACCACACTCAATCCGGCGGGCATGGACATCGAGAACTGGCAAGCGCTGGGCATCAGCGAAGACTTCGCGCGCAATCAGATGCGCGTCATCGATGCCTTTGCGCAGATGAACGTCGTCACCACCTGCTCGTGTACACCGTATCTCATCGGCAACACGCCGCACTATGGGCAACACATCGCATGGTCGGAAAGCAGCGCCGTGTGTTACGCCAACTCCGTCCTCGGCGCACGCAGCAATCGCGAGGGTGGTCCCAGCGCTTTGGCCGTCGCATTGACGGGCGTCACACCCGAATACGGCCTGCACCTCGAAGCGAATCGCCGCCCTGGCGTGACGCTTCACGTCGCAGCGAAGTTGCCGGACAACAACGACTTCGGCGCGTTGGGCGTCGTCATCGGCCAGAAGCTGGAGCAGTTCAAAGAAAAGCCCATCGCCTACATTACCGGTGTCGATCAAGCCAGCGTCGAACAACTAAAATCGTTCTGTGCGAGTGTGGCAACCTATGGCGGCGCGGCGCTGTTCCATCTGCGCGGCATCACCCCGGAAGCCGATCATTATGCTGCACCCGACGAATCGCTGGCAATTACCCAAGCCGATCTCGACGAAGCACAGCAATCGCTCAGCAGCGCCGAATCTGATGAAGCCGACTTCGTGAGCTTGGGCTGTCCGCACCTCACGCTCAACGAGATCGCCCGCATTGCCGAGTTGCTTGCCGGCAAGCGCGTCACCAAGGAATTCTGGATCACCACCGCGCGCCCCATCAAGCAGATGGCCGATCGGATGGGGTATACGCGCCTCATCGAAGCGGCAGGCGCAAAGTTCGCGGCCGACACCTGCTGTGTCGTCGCGCCGATCAAAGGACGCTTCAAGGCACTGATCACCGATAGCGCCAAGGCCTGTTACTACGCCTCGGGCAAGAACAAGTTCAAGACCATCATCCTGCCATTTGATGAGGTGGTGTTGGCTGCATTAGCATGATACTAACCACGGAGAACACGGAAGCCACGGAGACAATTCATGCGAAACTCCGTGTTCTCCGTGAATTCCGTGGTGAAATAGCATGGGGTCATTGATGAAACTGGAAGGGCGCAAAATTTATCAAGGCACGGCCAAAGGTGAAGCGCTGGTCACCTCAATGGGCATCTCGTTCTTCGGCGGCGTCGATCCCGATTCGGGCATCGTCGTGGAGAAAGGCCATCAACTGGAAGGACAGGCGATCGGCGGCAAGGTGCTGGTGTTCCCCACGGGGAAGGGATCGACCGTGGGGTCATACACGCTCTATCGGCTAAAGATGAACGGCGTCGCTCCGGCGGCCATCGTCAATGCGCAGTGCGAAACGATCACCGCCGTGGGCTGCATCATCGCCGAGATTCCATGCGTGGATCACATTCCGATCGAGCAGCTCAAAACCGGCGCTGTGCTTCAGATCGATGGCGAGCGGGGAAGCGTCGAGATCACAGCATCGTAGAAGACCGGAGTTCTCTAACGGGAACTCCGGTTTCTTGTAACGAGCCTGGCAGTTAAGGCTTGGCATCCGCCTTGAGATAGTAGGTGAATGTATAGCGACTATCCGAAGAATGCCCGGTCAGGTGATAGATCACGATAGGCTTAATTGCGTCTCCTCCCCAAGGGGTATACGCCAATTCGATTCGATCGAAGATGACATCGGTGGGGCTGTCCAACGGCCTGGTCGAGAACTCTTGCACGGGATTCTTTAGATAATTACGCAAGCGCTGTACGGTGTCATTTGGCCCAGCCTCGTCCGTGTACGGCCTTTTCAGGTAGAATAGCCGGCGATTAATGTCGCTATCGATTAGGAAGTCCGGTGCACACTCATGCCGTGTCAGAAAAGTTAGGGAGAAATCATATGGCTCATCAGACTAAAATCCTCAAGCTAACTGCCGGCCTGGTGGGGCCGCTCTTCCTGCTGCTGCTGATCAGCTTAGCCACGCCACAGGTCAATCACGTACAAGCGACTCCCTTGACCGCCGCCAACAGCACGCTGATCATCGACGACTTTGAGAATGTTGCCGATTGGTCCGGGCTGACGCTGGAAACAAACATCGTCCACAACGGCAGTGGAGCCGGGCGTTGGGGTAATCAACTCACAACCAAGAGCATCCGCAAAGTCTTTTCACCCACACTGAACGCCTCAAACACGAACCTGCTGCAGTTCTGGCTCTATTCCGGTGTCGCCAACAACGCCCCCATTGAATTGATTTTTGATTCAGATAATGCCGCCGATCCTGCGGGGTGGGATTACTACCATTACTCGCTCACGATCGACTGGACGGGCTGGCGGCGCTTTCGGATCCCGTTGGCCGATTTCACCCGATCGCGCAATCCGCTGGGCTGGAACCAGCTCAACTACGTGCGCTTCAGCGCCGACGGCTGGGGGCACACGCCGCTGTCTGACACGCTTTTGATTCTGGACGACATGGCGTTGAGCACGAGTGTGATCTCGGATGTGCTTCGCACGACCGGTTATCAAGGCGCGAACTTCGTTTACACCTACACGCTGAGACTCGCCAATAGCACCGGCACTACCCGCTTGCTGACGCCCAGCTTTTCGACACCGCCTGGTTACCCGTTTCAAATTACCGCGTTGACGCCCAACCTCACGCTGCCGGCCAATGGCACAGCCCAGGCCGTCGTGCGCGTTACCGTACCCGCCTCAGCCATCACGCCGCAAACGGCGCTCACGCTCTACCACGCCGCTGTCATCCTGTGGGAAGCGGGTGTGGATATCGATAGTGCCGTACTCGATGCGGCTGTGCCGCTGGCGGCCGGCGCCCGATCGCGCCCGCAGCTGTTACTCAACACAGACGATCTCGCCCGCATTCAAAGTTGGAAGACGTCACAGCTCTGGGCCAGCACGGCCTACACCCACGTCATCCAAGCCGCCGACGGTTGGCCACGCACGTTCACGCAGACTTACTACTTGACCGATTGGGCTTTGCCGCCCGAAGGTGGTCAATGGAGTATGTGGTATCTCTGCTCTGGCTCAGGCACCTACCTGCGTTATGACCCGCCCGGTATTCACGTCTGCCCGACCACGGGTCAAACCTATGCCGGCTGGCCTTACGATCAAGTGATCTATGGACGCATGCATAGCAGCCTGGCGCAAGCTGCGTTGAACTTGGGCCTGGCCTATCGGTTCACGAGCAGCACGCGCTACGCCACTTCAGCAGCCGCCATCCTGCGCGCCTATGCTGATCGTTACCTCACATATCCCTATCATGACATCAACAACCAGCCCAACCGCAGCGGCGGACGCGTGCAAGCTCAAACACTCGACGAATCGATCTGGCTCGTGCCCATCGCGTGGGCTTACGATTTGATCGCAGATAGTCCGGCACTGACCGCGAACGATCGCACTCACATTGAGCGCGATCTCTTGCAGGCTGCAGCCACGACCATCGGGCGGTATCCAGCCGGTGAAAGCAACTGGCAATCATGGCACAACGCTGGACTGGGCGCCGTGGGATTCACGCTGGACGATCCGGTGCTCATTGCCCAGGCGCTGCGCGATCCGAACAACGGCTTCGACTTTCAGATGCAGCACAGCGTTTCAAGTGATGGCTTCTGGTACGAGGGTTCGTGGAGTTATCACTTCTTTGCGCTCAGCGCGCACCGGTACCTGGCTGAAATGGCCGCACGTGCCGGAGCGAATCTGTATAACAATGCGCGACTGCACGGCATGTTTGCAGCCCCTCTGCGCTTTGCCATGCCCGATGGCAACCTGCCCCTCTTCAACGATAGCGGCAGCGTCAGTCTCATCGGTCAGGATAGCCTTTACGAATCGGCCTATCAGCGCTATGGCGAGGCGCAATATCTGGCGGTGCTGGGTCAACGCACTCGCGGACGTGATGCACTGTTGTGGGGCGTAGAGTCTTTGCCTGCGCACATTAACCTGAATCCACCCAGCACGCTCTTTCCCGATGCCGGTTATGCCGTGCTGCGCGCAGATCATGGTTCCGCTCCTGTGTATGCCGCGCTACACTACGGTCCGCATGGCGGCGGACATGGGCATTACGATAAGCTGGGCCTCATCCTTTTCGCGCGCGGGATGGTGATGGGCGTGGATCCGGGAACGCAATCCTACGCCGCACCAACGCACAATACCTGGGATAAACAAACGATCGCTCACAACACCGTCGTGATCGATGGGCGGACACAAGCCGAAGCGACTGGCGCCTTGCATCGCTTTACGGCGCTGCCCGGACTGTCCATGACTGCCGCCGATGCAGGTGCGGCTTACACGGCCACGAACTTGCTGCGCACAATACTCGTTTCACCGGACTATGTGCTCGATCGCTTCCGGGTCCGTGCGACTGATGGCCACTTACATGCGGTGGATTGGATTTATCACAATGCGGGCACTCCCACGACGACACTGCCGCTCACTGCTTACCATGGCCTGCCCACCGCCAACGGTTATCAGCATCTAACGCACACGCTGGCGGTAACCACCGCGCAAGACTGGCAGATAATCTATGGGACAACCCCACCGCCGGGTACGCCGTATGGCAACATCTGGACCAGTCCCTCAGACATTACCGCGACCTTTACCTTCAATCAGGAGCAGGCTTTTCAAGGGAGCGGCTCCGGACGTCTGACCTATGATTTCACGTCGACCAGTGGTTACATCATGTACAACACGCCCCAACCGCCACCGTTGGACGAAGCGCCACAGCGATTGCGCCTGGCCCTGCGTGGCGATGGCTCCAGCAACACCCTGGCATTGCGCGTCTATGACGCCACCGAGGAGCGTTTTTCCTGCTCGCTGGGCGCGATGAATTGGTCGGGGTGGAGAGTGATCACCACCACGAACATCGTTTCGTGCACGCACTTTTTGGGCAACAACGACGGCTTCTTTGATCTCCCCGTCAAGCAGGTATCAATTCAACTCGACTCTGCCGGCGGCAGCCCCGTTGCTGGCGCATTTTACGTGGATGACATCACCCTGCTCTATCCTACGGCAGGCGATCAACTTGTAGAGGATTTCGAGATCGAGCCGCGTGGGCTGCGCTTGCAGATGCTGGGCGAGACAGGGACGACGGTCGTCATGGGCGAGGGACTGGGGCCGGATATGAAGCCGGTGCCGTTTGCGCTGGCACGCCGCCAGGCCGTGACCACCACCTTCGCGTCGTTGCTGGAACCGATCAGCTCTACGCCTTTCATCAGTTCGTTTGTAGCGCTACCGACGAATGCCCCAGTGACTGATGAAGCTGGCGCCTTTGCCGTCACCTCGCCGCACTTTGAAGATCACCTGCTCGCCGTGGCCGCTGGCCCAGCCGGTCTACGCCGCACGTTTGGCGCAGCCGCCTGCGATGGCACACTCTGCCTCGTAAGGCGCAGCGCTGCGCAGCAATTGCTGCGCCTCATCCTGGCCGATGGAACTCAGCTGGAAGGCACGGGGACGACGTTGATCCATTCGCAAGCAATGTTGCCGGGGCTGCAAGTGGACTACGCCAACAATGGTGCATCCTTACAGCTTCATACGGAAATGGCATTTCGAAGTTCGCTGCATATCTGGGCACCCACGGCCAGCAGCGTTTTCGTCAATGAACGAACGCGCGCCTTCACGCGCGATGGCAACTACGTCGTCATCGCCGCCGATTACTGGGTGTATCTTCCCGTGGTGCGGCGCAATGAGTAACGCAACCAACACAGCAAAAACCGGAGTTCACTCTTTCATGACCTTTCATCGTCTCGTCGTCAAATGCGGCACCTCCACGCTCACCGCCGGAACGCCGCGCCTCGCGCCACCACGCCTGGTGGAATTGGCGCAACAGGTGGCGCAGTTACGATCTCAGACGTACGATATCGTCGTCGTCTCATCCGGCGCGGTCGCGGCCGGGCGCGAACGCTTAAGCTTGACGCAGTTGCCCAAAGACCTGCCGGTCAAGCAAATGCTCTCGGCCATCGGGCAGCCGCGCCTCATGGCGCTCTACGAACAAATCTTTGCGCTCTACGGCCTGACGATCGCCCAGGTGCTTCTGACCCGGATCGATCTGGCCGATCGCCGCCGCTATTTGAATTCACGCAACACGCTCACGGCGCTGTTAGAGCACGGCATCATCCCCATCGTCAATGAGAATGACACCGTGGCGACTGAAGAGATCCGTGTGGGTGATAATGATAATCTCTCGGCGCTGGTAGCGAATCTGATCGACGCCGATCTGTTGGTGTTGCTCACCGATCAGCCCGGCCTATACACCGCCGATCCGGAACTCAACCCAACGGCCCAGTTGGTGGCCGAGGTCACCGAAGCGGATATCCCGCCCGCACTCTGGCAGGCCGCAGGCGGCGCAACCACCCGACTGGGCACGGGCGGCATGATTACCAAGTTGCAGGCGGCCGATCTAGCCCGCCGTTCGGGGACGACGGTCGTCATCGCCAGTGGTAGTGAGCCGAGTGTGTTAGCGCGCATCGTCGCTGGCGAAAAACTGGGCACGTGGTTCCAGCCGGTGGTCACCTCGCTGGAAAGTCGCAAGCGCTATATTTTGGCAGGCGGGCACGCCGTCGGGTATGCGCGTGTCGATGAAGGTGCAGTTCAAGCCTTGCACCATGGCCGCAGCCTGCTGCCCGTCGGCGTAGTCGCCGTGGAGGGGACGTTCGAACGCGGCGATACGATTCAAGTATTGAACGCCACAGGACGTGAAATCGCGCGCGGCCTGGTCAACTACGATTCAGACGATCTAGCTCGCCTGCGCGGGCATCAATCCACCGAGATCGAAACGATCCTCGGCTATACTTACGGCGATGAAGTGATCCATCGCAATAATCTGGTTTTGTTGTGAGATTCGTAGCCGATGAGCAAACACGCAAGGAGAAGAATCATGTCGATGATCGAAATGGGCCAACGCGCCCGCACCGCAGCACGACAACTGGCCCGCGCCAAGACCGATCAAAAGGATGCCACCCTCGTCGCGTTAGCCGATCGGTTGGCGGCCGACCGCGCAGCGATCCTGATCGCCAACGCGCAAGATGTGGCCGTGGCACAAGCCAGTGGGCTATCACCGGCCATGCTCGATCGCTTAACCTTGAACGAAGCACGCATCGCAGGCATGGCCACCGATCTGCGCAACGTCTCCACGCTGTCCGATCCGGTGGGAGAAATCTTCGAGGCGAGCACCCTGCCTAACGGCCTGGCGATTCACAAGCAGCGGGTGCCGATCGGTGTGCTGGGTGTGATCTACGAAGCGCGCCCCAACGTGACGCTGGATGTGGCGGGGTTGGCGCTCAAGACGGGTAATGCCGTCATCCTGCGCGGTGGCAGCGAAACGCTGAACTCGAATCGCGCGTTGGTGGCCGTCATTCAACAAGCACTGCAGGAATCGGGCCTGCCCGCCGCAGCAGTGCAATTCATCGACGACGCCGATCGGGCGCGGGTGACCGAGCTGCTGCAACTGGATCAGTACGTGGACATGATTATTCCGCGTGGCGGCGCAGGCCTGCATCAATTCTGTCGCGAACAGAGTCACATCCCGGTGATCACGGGCGGCATCGGCATTTGCCACTTGTTCGTCGATGCCTCAGCCGATCTGGG
The DNA here is from genome assembly GCA_030834825.1 of Thermoflexales bacterium. Taxonomy (GTDB): domain Bacteria; phylum Chloroflexota; class Anaerolineae; order Fen-1058; family Fen-1058; genus Fen-1058. The sequence continues at coordinate 11,613 of JAUQXC010000182.1, read as the reverse complement.
ATCAGCGGTGAAGGTGATCTACAACGCGAAAGTGCAACGTCCAACCGTGTGTAATGCACTCGACACCGCGCTGGTTCATCGCGCCATTGCCGCCGAGTTTCTGCCGCGCCTCGTCGATCAGCTTGCCCCGGCGGGTGTCACCTTCCGCGCCGATGTTTCCGCACAGCCTTTCCTCACCAACGATATGCGTGTCAGCCCGGCCGGTCCAGATGATTTCGACACCGAATGGTTGTCGTTGGTGTTGGGCTTGAAGGTCGTGGAGAATTTAGATGAAGCCATCGCGCACATCGCCGCGCACAGCACCGCACATTCCGATGGTATCCTGACGCGCGCTGACGCGCACAGCGCACGCTTCATCGCCGAGGTGGATTCAGCGGCGGTGTACGTCAACGCCAGCACGCGCTTCACCGACGGCAGCCAGTTTGGCCTGGGCGCGGAAGTGGCGATCTCAACGCAACGCCTGCACGCGCGCGGCCCGATGGGGTTGCGTGAATTGACGACGTATAAGTGGGTGGTCATCGGGGCTGGGCACGTGCGGCCTTGAGGGTAAGTGGTGCTGTGGTTGAGAGATAATGGGTGGGCGTCAGCCGCACTTAAGGAATGCCGCCCAACTGTGATGCTGACCACGCCGTGGAACTAACTGCCTATCCGATGCCGTCCGAACCGGTTTTGGGATGGGCTAAATGGTATTTCTTCGATATGCACCAACGCTTTTGCCAAACCATCTTTTAAAAGCATGATTGAACGCGCTGGTTTCAGAATATCCAAGCAAAAACGCGATTTCTTCAATCGTCTTATCTTTTACCCTCAGATATTCTACCGACCGATCTTTTCTGATTTCATCAAGTAAGGCTGAAAAAGACGTATTTTCACCTTTCAGCCGTCTGTAAATGGTTTGCCGGCTCATATTCAGCGCCTGCGCAACCAAGCCGATACTGACATCCCCCCGATGCAGGTTTTCCATGATGATTTTACGAATTGCACTTCCAAATTCTTTTGAAGCGTCCAATTCTTTCAAGAGACGATCTGCATGTTGAACGAGAACCTCTTGCAAATACGGTTGCCCCCGCTGCGTCATCGCTAAAACGTCTTTTTGAAAGATGACGCTGTTTTCTGCCCGCTTGAACCGGATCGGCGCTTTGAAAAAGTCTTTGTAAAGTTGTTCAGTCCCAGGCTGATTATGCTGAAAATTTACGCTGATCAGCTTGAGGTTGTCCTGATAAGTCGATTTTAGACCACAGACAATACTGGACATGACCATCTGCACCGTGCTCACCGTCTGATACTGTGCTGGAGAAACATGGAACTGAATCTCGGCATATTCTTCTCCTTCAATGAGATCCATTTGATAGGCTTCGCAAATCAGACGCAGATACCGTAAAACGAATTGGATTCGTTCCTTGTTATTGGAGCTATTCAAAATAATGTATTTGATACTGAGCGGTATGGGGTCCAAAACGCTGCCGATATGCAGGAAAAAATCTTCATTCCCCGCCAACTCCCTTATTTTGCGCTCAATCTGCAAATACTTTTCCAGACCCATTCTGGCATCGGGCTCTAGGGCCAAGTCATCGAAACCGGTGCCAGATTGTTTGAGCCTTTCTGGCGATATTCCCTGTTGAATGGATGCATTCAGGATATTCTTGACCACAATTTCTGCTATGGTTATCGGGCCCATGGGGGTTATGCCTCAGAAAGATCTGATACGAACTATCAACAAAGCGTTACCTGCGCTCATGGTCTCTGGGTGTCTTTTACTGTATTCTATCAGGTAGATGAGATTACGAAAACAACCTTTCTGAGGAAAAACTGATGAACCTGAAACTGAATGAATACAAGGCGAGCGGAATATTGTTGTTACTCGTGTGTATCACCATAATAGTGAGCGGCGTTTTTGCATCAATGGCTGTTTCTTTGGCTTTCGCAGCCACTGACATTGGGAACGGCTTGGCTGCGATTGCCGCTCAGAAAAACGTGCACCTGACCAGCATCGCCTTTGACCTGTCTTCTTTCATACTGACAGTCCTTCTGGCAGGGGCACTTTATCAGGTCTTTGGTAAACGCCATGAAATGCTATCCCGGTGGGGGGCGTTTTGCCTGGTCGCCAGCGGGGTCATCCTTTCGTACCACGACATTGGTAATTTCATCCTCCCCCACCTCGCAGAGGATTACGTTTCCCTCGGCGGAGACGCAGCTCTTGCGGTACTGCCTGTGGCCAAGAATGTTCTCTTGCATGAAATTTGGGGAGTCAAGATTGGCTATACCTATTTTTCGCTTGGCGTCATGTTCTTTTGCTGCGCCATGCTCATGACCCCGCAATTCAAGAGACGGTGGGGCTACTTCGGGATTTTCTCGGCAGTAGTCACCTTGTTGGCCTCGTACATCCCGCTTGGAACCTACCAGGACACGATCTCGATGATCGCATTCCTACCGATGCTGATTTGGGAGATTGCTTTTGGGATTACTTTGATCTTGACCAGAAATAGTTCGTAAATGCAGTGGGAGGAATTATGGCTAAATCCTATCAACGTACTTACAGTGTGCGGCTCGTTAACCTGGTCATGCGAACTTTAATCCGCCTGAATGTCGCTCCGCGACGCATGCATCTCCTCTCGGTACAAGGACGGAAAAGCGGACGCTGGTATTCAACTCCTGTAACTGTTATTGAAGCGAAAGAACAACGTTGGTTAGTAGCTCCTTATGGGAATGTCGCCTGGGTTCACAATGCGCGAGCCACGGGACAGATTACTCTCACGCGTGGTCGAAAAACAGATAGCGTTGGCATTGTTGAAGTGGATGCGACGGAGAGTGCACCCATTCTCAAAAAGTACTTGGCACTTGAGCCAATTGCCCGACCCTATTTTGATGTTCGATCGGATGCTGCCTTGGATGCTTTTGTCGAAGAAGCCCCACGCCATCCAGTTTTTCGGCTTAAGAATACCTTGGATACATAAAATGCGAGCACCTTACTTCTGCACGAACTACCCTCCCGCAAATCGCACAGACTCGGTTTCCGGACAAACTGACCTTCCGTTGTCAGTTACCGGGGGTATACTGATCCAGGCATACGCAGCATAGTGATCCAGTGATCGCCGGGTATAGTGATCCACCTATCGCCGCCCACAGCACCACGCATTCCGATGGTATCCTGACGCGTGATGACGCACACAGCGCGCGCTTCATCGCCGAGGTGGATTCGGCAGCAGTGTACGTCAACTCCAGTACGCGCTTTACCGACGGCAGCCAGTTTGGATTGGGCGCGGAAGGGGCGATCTCAACGCAACGCCTGCACGCTCGCGGCCCGATGGGGCTGCGCGAATTGACGACGTATAAGTGGGTGATCATCGGGGCTGGGCACGTGCGGCCTTGAGCGATGTGGTGCTGACCGCGCAGCCCATCGAGTTCAAGGCGAATTCGAAGGAGGCTGCACCTGCCTCACCCTCTGCGCCCACTTCTACTCACCTTCTATGTACATGAGACGCTTTTTGCTAAAGGTTCAGTTGAGTATCAAATGTATCAGTCTTTGCAGAACTATCCGATTTATAATGTGACCGTCAACATACCGTGAACTGAAGGAGCATTCACAATGCCAGGTGTACGAGTCTCGGAACATTTCGGATTAGTGATACAAAAATCAGCTCTAGCAAAGCGTAATATATCCTTAACTCTCCTCTTGCAGAGGATGGAGGCTGAACAGCCACTTGATGAAGACGAAGCACTCGTATCCTTTGGCCCACATTTTGGCGGGGAAGCAGCCCAAGAGTTTACCAGAAGGCTTGAAACCCTTGGTCTTAAATACGGAGAGGATTTCATTGACTTCACTGACATTTTGCCCGAATGGTGTCAAGTCTACATCTGTCTTGCGCCTGCGCGAGAGTAGTTAGTAAGGTCTATATCCGCTCGGCATAATGATCTTGATTCCGTTGACAAACAGCCAACAACGGACGCCCGTGACAAAGCGAACGAACGATGTCAATGAATACGCAACGGATCAATGGAAGGCGAGACGCGCAGTGGCAGCACACCGACGGATCGCCGCTTCATACCCTTGCAGGGCCCAGGCTGGCCAGCGCGCCGAGAACGGCCTGGGCAGCCCGTACGACTACAACGCCCGCTTCTACGCGCGATCCTTAAACCCCACTATGGAGGTCTAATGTCTAATCTATTTCAGCTTTTAGGTGGTTATTTCAATGAAGATTGGGATTTAGAGGCCGATGATGATAGAGGCATTGTTGAGTTTTTCATGAAACAGGAGCCACGGGAAACGATACAACAGACCTTAAACGAACTGCAAACTCTTCTAGGTCAAAAGAAATCCGAAGATGAACTCAATAAAATCGTTTTCGGCGAGCTGCACTGTCGCTACAATCCAACGGCGGATGGGTTAACCACCTCACAGTGGTTAGCTTCCCTCGCTAACCAGATAGATTCTGGATTAAAGCAAGTATCAGAATGACTATGCCAGTTATCACTCTTGTGTCCTGAAAGCGAAGATTACTGTTCAAATGTAAGACAAGGCGGGCGGCTTCACTTCGGCGCAAGTGGAGCCGTCTGCTGTCAACGGACTTGAACACGGACAAACGGAGTGCAATTCGCGCGCGGAGAGCGTCCGTGTTTGTTCGCTTGTCCGATTCGCACAGTGGTCCGTTGAGAGAATATCCGCTAATCCGCCCTGCACGATGATCTTGCTTCCGGCGAGATAAGAATCCCTCAGCGGATTGCGTGCAATGAACATCCGTTAATCTGTTGGCCTATCCGTTGAAGGAACGCCATCCGCTCTGTCCGCTGATCTTGATCTCGCCGAGCCAGGTCGGATGCCATTTCTCTCCGTGACCTGCCCATCCCCAGGACACCCCCAACGCTCCAGTGGAGCGTTGGATAGGGTGTATCCGCGTAGCGGTGGGCCGCTGGCGCCGTGGTCGTTTCTTTTTAACGGAAGAGCGCCATCGACAGGCTGATCGTCGGGCGCGGATTACATACCCAATCTCACTACATTCGCGAGATGAGCATCCGTTAGAATCCCGCGCAGCGTGTCCGATTCGCGAAGTGGTCCGTTGAGGAAATATCCGTTTAGCGCACCGTCGTGGCTTCCGACATCTCGCCAAAGGGAATGAGGATGTAGAACGTGGCGCCCTCGCCGAGCTGACTTTCCACCCATACGCGCCCGCGATGCCACTGCGCGATCGACTTGACGATGGCCAGCCCCAACCCGGAGCCTTTGATGTCCACCGTTTCGCGCCGCTTCACGCGATAGAAGCGCTCGAACAGGCGCACCTGATCGGCGGCCGCGATGCCGATGCCGGTGTCCTTCACGGCAATCACCATCGCCGAGTCCTGCTCTTCCACCGACACCGTAATCGTGCCGTCGGTGGGTGTGTACTTGATCGCATTCTCCACCAGGTTTGCAGTGGCATGGCGCAGCAGACCTTGGTCGCCCGGGATCATCCGCTCGGACAATTTGCCGGTACGCAACATCAGGCCGCGCGACAGCGCCTGCGGCTTCATCGTTTCCACCACGCTGCGCGCAATGTCGCCCAGCGAGCAGATCTCACGCACCAGGCCCACGCCCGCTTCGATACGGCCCAGGTCCAGCAGGTCGTCGATCAATTCCGTCATCTGCTCGATGCCGGCCATCACCTTCTCGGTGTAGTCCTGCTGCTTGGGCGACAACGGCCCCACCATGGGCAGCATCGTCGCGTAACCGCGCATGTACGTCAGCGGCGCGCGCAGATCGTGGCTCACCGTCGCCACGAACTCGCTCTTCATGGCATCGAGTTCTTTCAAATGCGTGATGTCGCGCATCACGGCCACGCGGCCCAGCACCTCGCCATCACTGTTGATGATGGCGCTGGCGCTGCCATACAACGTGCGGCCATCGCCCAGCAAAATTTCTTCCGTGCGCGTCTCGGTGCTGCCGCCCGCCGGGAATAAGCGCGCCACCGAAGGCTCGGCCCACGCGTCGTCGATGATCTGATCGATCGCCGATCCGGCGGGCAGTTCAAAGGCCTGCTCCGCGGCCGGGTTGCACAACAAGACCCGATTGTGCGGATCGGTCACAATGACGGCATCGTTGGTGCTGGTCAACACCGCTGCCAGTTGTCGCCGTCCGCCCTCGGACGCTTCATACAGCCGGGCGTTCTCCAAAAGCACCGCGGCCTGTCCCGCGATGGTCGCCAGCACATTCACTTCTGATTCCACAAAAACGTGCAGCCCGGCATACCCCAGCCATAACACGGCGATGGGGCGGGTTTGCCGTCGCACCGGGAACGCGGCCACCGCCTTCAGCCCCGGTCCGATCATATTGGGATCGAGCATCGCGCGCGAGCGGGCCTTTGCCACATTGTCGATCAAGATCGGCTGCTCGCTGGGCGCGGTCAGCTTCACCATCACCCGATCGAGCTGGGTCAACTCCGTCGGCCCTTCCCCGCGCGAGAAGAGATCGCGTGGCTCGCCGTTCTCATTCAGTGTGATCAACCGCGCCACGCGCGCCGGAGTCGCCTGCCGCACACCATCCAACAACGGCGGCACACCCTGCTCGATGTCCAGCGAAGCCGACACGGTCTGGCTCACGTGCAACAACAGCGACAGATCGTCTACCCGCGCTTTCAGGCTGAGCCGCATCTGCTCGAACGATTGCGCCAGCCGGCCCACTTCGTCGTCGCGTTCGATGACGATCGGTTGATCGAGTCGCCCGTGCGTGATGTTTTCGGCCGCGTCGGAGAGCTCTTGAATAGGCCGCGTGATGGCGCGGGTCAGGACCAAAATGCCCAGCGAGGCGAAGATCAAAATGAGGAACAACAGCGCCAGCAGCGGCGCTGAGATTTGCAGTGCCAGTTCCAGTACGCTGATGCGCGGCAGTTCGATGGCCGTGGTCCAGCTGCTGCCCTGGCCCAACTGCACGAACAACAAACGCGGCGTTCCATCGGGGAACCGATCGTTGTACACCGTCCCCCCGTTGATCGACTCGCCCGACTGCAGCGTGGGATTCAGCGGCCAGTTCTGCAAGACCTGATCGGCTTGCGGATGAATGACGATGCGTTGATTGTTATCGACGATGTAGCCCACGCCCGCACCCAGCGTCTGCTGCAAAGTATCGCTCAGTCGTTGCGCGGCCGGGTTCAATTGCAGATTCGCGCGGCCCAGCAGCGCCCCCTGCCCCTCGCCGATGGGCACGACGAAGGTCAGATAGGCTTGCTGATTCATGGCGAAGACTTCGCTGCGCTGAGGTGCGCCGGTCTGCAGCGTGCGCTGCACCAACGTCTGTTCTTCCAACGTGGGCGCGGGGCGCTGATCGAGCGGAGCGTAACTCGCGAGTTGTCCGTTCACCGCGAACAACAGCAGCTGTTCGAAGTACGGTTCCTGCCGCATCACCGCAGACAAAGAGGTGGACTGCGTCTGCGCCGTGCCGGTTTGGAGGAGCGGCTCAGTCGCGATCGTGGTTAACAGATTCTGCCCGCTCCGCAAAAAGTCTTCGATATCACTGGAGGCCGTCTGCGCATCACGCGACATCTGGGCGATGGCCTGCGCCGTAGCCTGGCGCAGCGCCACGGCGCTGACCACCGTCAAGAGCAGCACCATCACGAGCAACGTGAAAGCGATGAAGGGCACAAGCAACTGGCGACCCAGCGTGCGACTCCAAACTGGATCTTGCGTCGCGATCTGGCGGCGGCGCCAATGTGGCCAGCGCGCGTTGATGATCTCGACCAGCAGACCGGAGAGCAAGCCCTGCGTCAAGATCGGCAGGAACGCCGCCAGATACAACGGCCAGGCATAGTTCAACGCTTCCAACGGTCGGCCGGGCGTGTAGACAAAGAACGAAGGCAGCATCATGGCCCACGCTACCAATGAACCGCACAGGCTGGCGATCACCGGCCGGCGCAGGATGGCGGCCAGCTTGCCGCGATAATATTGCGCGATGAAGAAGCTGGCCACCAGCCCGAAAGCGATCACTTCGTAGCGCTGCGTGATCTGTCCGCTTTGCAGTCCGGCTTGAATCAGTGCGCTGAAGGCGCTGAGCAAGACCGCCGGCCCCATGCCCAGCCACAGCGCCGCCAACAACAGCGGCAGCGCCGCAAACAACGGCGCGGCCGGCACGGCTGTGTCCTGCGGCAAATTGGGGACCGGCTGAAAATCCGGCGCCGCAAAGCGCAGTGGCAAGATGATGCTTAAGACCAGTGTGAGTGCGCCTAGTGCAAAAAAGATCAGCCATTCGCGGCGGCGCATGGCAAAGATCGAATGGCGCAGCATAAAGAGAATGAGGAGGGTCGTCAACAAATAGATCCCAAGCAGGATCAAACCCTCGGGACGAACGGGGAATTGTATGGAGAAGTTGAGTCCGCTAATCCAGTCGATATCCATGGTCGTCGCGGAAGCGCGTCGTGTAAGATAAGCGTGCGTATTATAGCATCAACCGGGTGGATTTCGCGAATCCCTTTCGGTTGCGAGAAACCTCCGCACAGGTTACAATTCGGCGGCTTGCAAACTGGACCAACATGACCTTACCTCCCAGCATCCCCATCATCTTTCTCATTCTGGGCGCGCTCGCCATTGGCGCCAGCGAACTGGCGCGCTTGCGGCGGCCCACCGTGATTTTGATCGTCACCACGCTGCTGTCATTAGTCGCCTTATGGGCGGGGCGCAGCGACACACCGGTCACCCAGATCATCGCCGCGTGGCAGCCTATCTCGGTGTTTACCGTGCCACTGAGTTTGCGCGTCGATCAGACGGCGTGGCTGCTGGCGTTGGGGTTATTGCTGGTGTTGCTGACCACCGCCTTCACCTGGAGCGCTTATCCGGGGCAACGCCGTCCTGCTCCGCGTGCCGTGGCCTTGTTATTGACGGCCGCCGCCCTGATCGGCATCTTCGCCAGTAATTTGTTGACGCTCGCCGTCGCTTGGGGATTGCTGGATCTGGCCTTCGTCGGAGCGCTGTTGGTGCGCGGCGGATCAGAAGTGGGACGGCGCGCCGCACTGGCCATTGTGGCCAATACGGCTTCCACGGTGTGTGTCTGGATCGCCGCGCTGTTGATCGAAAATCAAAACGGCAGTCTCTACTGGCACTTGTTCAACGCACCCGCAGATGCACAAGCCTGGCTGATGGCCGCAGCCGTCTTGCGCGTGGGCCTCTATCCGTTTCATCAATGGCTGCCCGTGGAGCTGGGCAAAGAACCCGATCGAGCCATGCTGATCTTCATCGTACCCACAATGTCCGGCCTCGCCTTGTGGGTGCGCATGGCCATCGCACGAGCGCTGCCCGAAGATTCGATCGTGCCGGCGCTGGCCGTGTTGAGCCTGGTCATCGGCGCGGTTCTCGCTTGGCGCAATCCACAACCGCGCAATGGACTGCCCTTCATCGCCCTGTGTCTGGCCGGATCGGTCGGATTGCTGGCCGCCTACGGCGCGACTCCCGCACAGTTGACAACCGCCACACTCAATTGGATGTTTATCAGTGTCAGCCTGTTCATCGCGCGCGGTCTGGATCGACGCCAGCCCTACTGGTCAGTGGGATCGTTGATTGCGTTGTTGAGTCTGGCCGCCCTGCCCGGCACCTTGGGCTTTGTCATGCAGCAGGGTGTTATAGCTGAGGTCGTGCTGCGCAAGCAGTGGCTCATCGTGTTGGCGGTCATTATCGCACAGGCCTTCATGATCGCCGCGGCGTTACGCCTCATTCTTGCGGAAGCAGTTGAGGGGGCACCCACTCACACGGTGCGCAAAGTAGTTTGGGGCCTGGCGCTGGCCTGTGGCGCGCTGCCACTGCTGATCTTCTCCCTGGTCGAGGGAGCCGTGCCCGCCTTGCCGGACACCACTGAACTTTTGGGCGAGCTCAACCCGATCGGGTTGTTGGCGCTGTTTGCGCCCATCGCTTTAGGCGCACTGCTGGCCTGGCGCGGAACGTTCCTGTTGCCCGACACGATCGAAGGCGGACAATCGAGCTGGGGAAATGTACTGCGGCTGGAATGGCTGAGCTCGATGTTGTTCTATGTGATCGATCGGCTGACCGGTTTATTGCGTGCGGCCGCCAGTGTGTTTGAAGGCGAAGGCGGCCTGCTCTGGGCCGTCATTGTCATCGTCGTCGTGGTCGTCATCTATACCGGCGCGTTGCAGTAAGGGCATATTCATCTTACCGCCGAGTACGCAGTTCTCGCTGAGAACTATCAGGCCGCATTCAAAAACTCCGCGTGCTCTGCGGTAGAAATTCATTATCTTATGAACGTCGATATCGCTAAAACCATTGCGGCATTGCCCGGCACAGCCGTGCTGATCGGATTGTTGATCGCCACGGCGCTGCTGGTCATCCTCGTTAACTGGCGGCTACTGATCGTGGCGCTGGGGGCACAGTACATCCTCGTCGGTTTGATGTTAACCCGTGTGGTGCCGATTGAACTGGCCGCCGTCAAGGCGCTGGTCGGCGTCATGATCTGCCCGGTGCTCTATATCACGGCGCGGCGCGCAAATTGGGGCCGCCCGGAAGAAGCCGAAGAAACCGAAGAAGAGGTGCCCGAGCGTCCGCAGCGCCGCTGGTGGCATATCTTTGGTGCGGGCTGGCCTGTGCGTGTCATCGTTTCGGTGCTGGGGTTGGCCATCAGCATCGGCCTGGCTTCGCGCAGTCCCCTGCCGCTCGTCGCCGATCAAGCACTGTCGCGCGATCTCACGACCGGCGCTTTCAGCGTGATTTTGCTGGGCCTAATCAATGCGGCGCTGGCCGAAAATCCGATGAAAGTGGGCCTGGGACTGTTGAGCCTGCTGGCCGGTTTCGAACTGTTCTTCACGGCGGTGGAGCCAACCTTGACGATTGTTGGTTTGCTGGGGCTGACGAATCTGTTTCTGGCGCTGGCGATCGCTTACCTCACCACGGCCTGGGCCTCGCGCCGCACTGAGGTGTCTGCGTGATCTTCAGCCCGCTGCCGCTCATCGCCCTGCCCTTAATCGCCGCCGTATTGACTGCGTTACTGCGCCGCTTCACCACGCTCAGCGCGCTATTGGCCGTACTCTTACCCGCCATCGCCGCGATCTTGGCCATCGTTCATCCATTGGATAATCCGCTACCCTTTCTGGGGCGCGGTCTGTATCTCACCCCACCGGATCGTTATGCCCTGATCTATTTGTTTTTGTGCGCCTCGGCCACATTTCTAGGGGCCTGGCGGACCAGCCTGCGTTGGACGTATTACCCCGTGGCTCTGGCGGCGTTAGGCTGCATTGCTGCAGCACTGGGCGCACGCCCCATCGTCGTCGAAGTGATCGGCGGTCGCCCGTTCGATCCCTTCAACTATGCCGTCCTGTTATTCACCATCGGCGCGGTGCTGACGATCTTTCCCTTGCAGGGCGGGCAACCCGGTGTGACGATCGGCACACTGCGCTATTTGACGTTCACCATCATCGCCGTGCCCATCTTCTTGGCGGCAGCGTGGATCCTCGATCAATATGCGCAAAGCCCGGACGCGGTGAATCTGGCACAAACCGCCACCGCTTTGCTGTTATTTGGCCTGGCCCTGTGGCTGGCTGTGCTGCCGTTTCATTCCTGGCTGCCGGGCGTCGCGAGCGAATCGCCGCCGTTGTCCAGCGCATTTGTGTTGGGCATCATCAATGTGGCGGCCTTCTTCCTCATGCTCGATCT